>MHER01000077.1 GCA_001805205.1 Nitrospirae bacterium RIFCSPLOW2_12_42_9
ACCACATACATAGGCTATTCCTGTCTGATATCCCAGACCATAGGTCAAAGCAAGGAATATTATAATAATAAAGATTACCAGTATCAGATACTGTCTTCGCAGATATGCCATAGCCCCTGTATGTATCTTGCCTGCAATGTCTTTCATCCTTTCAGATCCTTCAGGCTGCCTCCTGATGTATAAGTAGATAAATCCTCCTATTATCAATCCTAATACCCCAATAATCCAAGAGAAATCAACTAACAGATCCATTTGCTCCCCTTTCTATTTAATTATATTTATTCATTGCACCAGTAACATTGCCATCAACTATCATCCTAACAGCATCTGACACATTTTCTATTGCATTTTCAATAACTGGTATCTCAGATTGTGAAAAACCAGAGAGGACATAATCAATAACATTGTATTTCATTTGCGGTCGTCCTATTCCTATCCTTATCCTTAAGAAATCCTGAGACCCTATGGATGATATTACAGAGGAGCACCCTCTGTGGCCTCCGCTTCCGCCCTCTTTCTTGATCTTAATCTGACCGGACTCTAAATCTATATCATCATAAATTAATATCAGATCATTTGTTAAGAGTTTATAATAACGAAGCAGTTCCCGAACAGCCTCTCCGCTCATGTTCATATAAGTCAGGGGTTCAGCAAGGATCACATCTTCACCTGATATTTTACCCTTCCCGTATCTGAAAAGTTTCTCCTCTTCTTTAAGCCTTATTGAAAAATAAGCAGCAAGTTTATCAATAACACGGAATCCAATATTATGCCTTGTATTTTTATACTTGTCCCCGGGATTCCCAAGCCCAACAATAATTCTCAGGCCTTACCCTCCTTTTCCTCAACCTTCTCGCCTTCTTTAGGAGGTTTCTTAATAACTTCAGGTTCCTTTACTGCCTCTCCAGGGGTGGGTGTTGTAAGGAGCTGGTCCAGCTTTTCCTGTGAAACAGGTGAAGCTATTGTAAGAATTACCTGTTCTGCGTCAGTAAGAAGTCTTATCCCTTCAGCTACATTAATATCTCTTATGTGAAGGTTCTCTCCCATATTAAGCCTTGAGGCATCAACTACTATATTGTCCGGTATCAAAGAGGGTAGACACTCCATCTCCACCTCTCTGAGGATGAATTGAAGGATTCCACCTTCCTTTACCCCTGCAGGGGTTTCCCCTGCAAGTTCTATAGGAACTGTCACCTTGATCTTCTCATCCATTGAGACCTCAAAAAAGTCCGCGTGCAGAAGTTCACCTGTTAGAGGTTCCCTCTGGTACTCTCTCAATATCGCAATCCTGTCCGCCTTTTCAGTTGCGCCTTCAATCTTTAAATCAATAAGGGTGCTTTCGGCATGTCCCAACATGATCAGTTTTCGAATCTTGCCCGAATCAAGGCTGATAGGCGTTGATTTACCTTTGCTATATAAAATAGCAGGGATACGCCCGCTTCTTCTAAGGCTCCTTGCATAACCCTTGCCTCCTTCTTTTCTGATATTTGCATTTAATGATATCTTTTCCATTATCCTTTATCCTCCTGTTTGTGTATTATGAAAATTATTGTTTTAATTATTTTTATATAAAGAGAGAACTTACAGATGTCTCATTGTGGGTATTCCTGATAGCTTCTCCCAAGAGAGGTGCCACTGATAAGATTGTTATCCTCTTACAAGTATTAGACTTATCATTAAGCGGATAAGTATTTGTCAAAATAACCTCGTCGATTACTGATTCATTTAACCTGTTAATTGCAGATCCTGACAGGACACCATGGGTAGATGCTGCAAAGATCCTTTTTGCACCTGCCTTCCTGATCGCCTCTGCCCCCTGAGTAATAGTACCTGCTGTATCAATCATGTCATCAAGTAAAAGTGCATCCCTGTCTTTTACATCACCTATAATGTTCATTACTTCTGATACATTGACATCCCCTCTCCTCTTATCTATTATTGCGAGTGATGCCTTAAGTTTTTTTGCAAAGGCCCTGGCACGTTCTACTCCACCGGCATCGGGGGATACGACTACAAGGTCTTTTAAATTCTTTGTCTTCAGGTATTCTAATAATACAGGTGTAGCAAAAAGATTATCAACCGGTATATTGAAAAATCCCTGTATCTGGCCTACGTGCAGATCTATAGTTAGAACCCTGTTTGTCCCTGCCGCTGTTACAAGATCAGCTACAAGCTTTGCAGTGATAGGGACCCTCGGCTGAACCTTTCTATCCTGTCTTGCATATCCAAAATAAGGAATTACAGCAGTGATTCTGTATGCCGAGGCCCTTTTAAATGCATCTATCATTATCAGAAGTTCCATAATATGTTTATTTACAGGGTTTGAGAATGATTGAATAACAAAGATATCCTTACCCCGTACATTCTCATTTATCTGTACCATTATCTCACCATCACTGAACGTACCGGCTGTGGCCTCACCCAATGGTATTTTAAGGTACTGGCATATCTCTTCAGCCAATGCACTGTTGGAATTACCTGTAAATACCTTCATTTCATTGTCTATCATATGTTAATCACCAAGTCTGATAATTCTGTTTCTTATCTTTAAAAAGGCTCAAGGGTTCAAGGATTCTTCCCTGAATCCTTGCCCCCTTGAACTTTTTCAAACGGGACTTCAACCCTTTTTAGCTGGGGCGGGAGGATTCGAACCTCCGGATGCGAGATCCAAAATCTCGTGACTTACCGCTTGTCGACGCCCCAAGGGTATAATTCTTCCAACGGAAACTACAAAACAACGATTATTGGAATGTCTTCTTGGTCAACTCCTTTTCATACTCTTTCAATATCACACCTTCAATCTTTTGTCTTGCATCATTATTCAAGGGGTGTGCAATATCCCTGAAAGAACCATCTTTCCTTTTACGGCTTGGCATTGCCACAAACAAACCATTATTACCCCTGATAACCTTTACGTCTCTAATGATAAAGGCATTATCGAATGTAACTGTTACATAAGCCTTTAATCTTTCTTCGTTTACCGGGAAAACTTTAACCTCTGTGACTTCCATGTTGGCCGCCTCCTCTATGTTTGGTAATTATAATAAGAATAAGGGGAACTCTTGAGGGCCTTTACAATCCATGATCTCCATCCAGGTCCATGCAGTACTTTATCAGCCCTCTCTGCACTCTTTCTATCGATAAAAATACCAAAAACTGTTGACCCACTTCCTGACATCAGTGAGTACAATGCCCCACAGGCAACCATCTTTTCTTTAATTTGCTTTATTATCTGGTGTCTTTTTATCACCACCTCCTCAAGGTCGTTAAAAGGTAAGAACCATATTTTCCCCCTTTCAACCCTAAAACAATCAGGCAGAGGAATTTTAATATGGCAAACCATGTTTGTCAACTCAATTTTTGTCTCAGAAAAAGGACCTATCCATTTGTAATTATTTACAATGTCACCATTATTTATCAAGGCCCCCTGAACTTGTTGCAGGGTCTCATAATTTTTTTCCAGGTTTTGCTGATGATATGAAAATTCACTGTATGCCCATGCAGTGGATACAGGGATGCCAGGGTTTGTAATCAGAAACCAGTAATCAGTATTGTTGGCTAATGGAATCAGCTCATCGCCTCTGCTATATCCTATTGCAGCAGGCCCGTTTAAAAAGAATGGGATATCGCTTCCAAGCTCTCTGCCAAATGACTTGAGTCTTTCGTTGTCATATCCAAGTCCCCAGAGGATATTTAACCCAAACAGGGTAGCTGAGGCATCACTGCTGCCGCCTCCCAATCCCGCTGCAACAGGTATGTCCTTTATTAGTGTGATTTTTGCTCCATGTTTATACCCGGAGTGTTCCTTTATTTTTAACATGGCCTTATAGATTAGGTTTTCCTGCCCGGAAGGGATCTCCGGGTTTGAACAGATGACATCCAGATTTTGAGATCTCTCTAAAACAATCTCATCCCAAAGGTCTATCATTTGAAAGACAGTAATAATGTCATGGTAGCCGTCACTCCTCTTACCTTTGACATGTAAAAACAGGTTGATCTTGGCAGGGGTCTTTAATGTTAAGTTTTCAGGTAATCCCTTCATTCTTCATCTTTTGATAGATTATATTTGGCAAGTCTATAACGGAATGACCTGAAGTCAAGGCGAAGAAGTTCCGCTGCATCCTTTTTTACCCCCCGGGCCTTATCAAGGGCCTTTAACAACAGATCTTTCTCGATCTCTGTAAGTAAACCTTCAAGATCAATCCCATCAAGGGGGATATCAACTGATATGCGGGTCTTGTAAGGTATTGTCCTCTGAAGACACTCCTCGATAATTTTCAGATCAATTACAGGGCCGCTCCCCAGTGTCACAGCACGTTCTATTACATTTTCTAATTCCCGGACATTCCCCTTCCATGAATGATTGACCAATCTCTCCATAGCGTCAGGTGATGTACTCTTCACCTCCCTGCCGAGAATGCGATTGAATTTGGAGAGAAAGTGTTCTATCAGAAGTGATATATCCTCTTTTCTTTCCCTCAGGGGAGGCATCTCTATTGGGATTACATCAAGTCTGTAAAACAGGTCTTCCCGGAAGGCCCCTTCTGCTATTGCCTTTTTGAGGTCTTTATTTGTCGCTGCAACAATCCTTACATCAATCTTTATCTCCTGATTTCCACCCACCCTTTTGATAATCTTATCATCCAGGACCCGCAGAAGTTTTACCTGAAAGCTCTGTGGGATATCACCAATCTCATCGAGGAAGATAGTTCCTCCATGAGCAGACTCAAAGATTCCCTCTTTGTTTGCTATTGCACCTGTAAATGCACCCTTTATATGTCCGAATAGTTCACTCTCAAACAGCCCTTCAGGTATAGCACTACAGTTTATAGCAACAAAAGGGCGGTCTTTCCTATAACTATAATGATGTATTGCGCGGGCTATTAATTCTTTCCCTGTCCCGGATTCTCCTGTTATTAAGACATTACTCGGGCTATCTGCAATCTTAACCATAAGTTCAATTATCCTGATAACAGAGGGGCTCTTCCCAACAATACCTCCTATAAACCCTGTAGCAGTCCATTCCTCTATCTTTTTTTTGAGTATGAGATTCTCTTCCCGCAGCCTTCGTTTCTCAAGGGCATTTCTTACTATGAGCTTTATCTCTTCAATCTTAAATGGTTTTGTAATATAGTCATATGCCCCCTGTTTCATGGCTTCTACAGCGGTTTCTGTTGATGCATAGGCCGTAATCATAATCACAATTGTCTCTGGTGTACTCTCTTTAACTGTCTTAATAATATCAATACCTGTAATATCCGGCATCCTTATATCTGTAATGACTATGTCGAAGGTCTTCTGGGAAATATATTCGAGGGCTTCTTTTCCACTTCCGGCAGAGGTTACGCCATACCCTTCCTTCTGAAGCATAATATTGAGGAACTCCCTCATGCCCCGTTCATCATCGACAACCAGAATCTTTGCCAAAGAAATCTCCTATACTCCCGGTAGATATAATGTAAACTGTGTCCCTTTTCCATGTGTACTCTTTACATAAACCCTTCCGGAATGCTCTTCAACGATCCTGTGGACTATGGGAAGACCAAGCCCGGATCCACCTTCTTTTGTAGTAAAGAATGGTAAAAAAATCTTATCAATAATTTCTTCGCTTATTCCATCCCCGGTATCTCTAAAGATTATCTCTAACCATTCCTTTGCAGGAGTTATCATATCAAACTTACGCATCATACTTTTCCTTGAGGAAATAGTAAGTACCCCCCCATTTGACATTGATTGTAATGCATTTAAAGAAAGATTCCAGAAGACCTGTGATATCTGATGCGGATCAACGTGTGATATCAGATTATTCTCTTTAAACTCTGTCTGTATGGAAACATTCGAATTTCTGAACAGATCACTATTTTTTAAGAGGTTAATAGCATCTAACAGGAGATCATTGATATTCATGGGCTTCTTTTGAAGGGGGGCTGGTTTAGCATAAATAAGGAATTCAGTTATTGTTGTATTAAGCCTGTCCATCTCTCTAAGGGCAATCTGCATAAGGCGTTCATGATCTTCTTTAAGGTTCAACTCCTGTTTTAAAATTTGCATCGAGCCGCTTAGAGATGCGAGTGGATTCCTGATCTCATGGGCCATTCCTGCAGCCAATTCTCCTATCATGGCCATCCTTTCTCTCTTTTTTACCTCTAATTCCATTTCTTTTATCTTGGTAAGGTCCTGGAAAATACCGATTATCCCTTTACTTAGCCCGTTATCATCCTTTAGATGCGATACATTAAGTCCCAAAGTTATAATTGACCCATCCTTCCGGGACACTTCACTCTCAAATCTGTATATGGGTAGAATGCTTTCCCTGTTATTTAGAATATCTTCTAATTTCTTTACAGGTAGTATATCAAGATAAATCCTCCCCCGTACTTCTTCCCATTTATAACCTGTTATCTCTTCTGAGGCGTGGTTAAAAGATGTAATCCTGCCAAGTTCATCTGTTGTCAAGAGACCTGTGCTCATACACTGTGCAACGTTTGCATTAAATGTCTGAAGTTCTACTAAATCATCAGCCTTTTCTTTTAATTCTTCTTTCATCCGCCTTAATGTTTCAACAGCACTGCTGCTTAAATAGGCAACTGAAAAGAAGGCGACCAGGTGAAGGGTCAGTACATAAAAGAATGTCTTTAACGGGAGGGTAGTTTCAGGAATAAATGGGAGGGAATTATAGAATTGCAAGTCTGCAATTACTCCATAACATATACTTGCACCTGAGGCTGATGCGAGGGCCCCGGGCCTGTATAGAATGACAGAGGCTGGAATAATTGAAAATAAATAAAGGAATATAAAAGGACTTTCAATACCCTCAGTAACAGAGACTAGCGTTGTCACGAGAATAATATCCCCGAATATCTGAATATATGCAGATGTTTTGAGGTTTACAATCTTAAAGAGGATTGCATATATAAGTGTAAAGAAATACGTAGTTGCAATGAGAAAATAAAATGTTGGTATCAAAAGGGGGCCTTCTTTGTATCTTATACCAAAAAACAGAAAAGACCCAAGGAAGACGGTGACAACCGCCACCCTGATAATCATAAGTAATTTTAGTTTTCTACTTAGTTCTTCCAATTAATCCTTAACCGATTGATCCAGCAAGTTTGAAAATAGGAAGGTACATGGCTATTACTATTGCCCCTATGACAACCCCAAGGAATATCATCAGCATTGGTTCAAGTAATGCAGTGAGGCTGCCAACAGTGGAATCCACTTCCTCATCGTAAAAATCTGCAATCTTGGAAAGCATAGCATCAAGTGCGCCTGTTGTCTCACCAACTGCTATCATCTGAACAACCATAGGCGGGAAAACCTTTGTTTGCTCAAGAGGTTCAGCAAGTGTTTTACCTTCACTTATACTCCGTTTTGTTTCATATAGTGCCTCTTCAACAATTTTGTTGCCGGATGTCTTTGCGACTATATCAAGGCCATCAAGTATTGGTACACCACTGCTGATGAGTGTGCCGAGGGTGCGTGTGAACTTAGCAACAGCTATCTTTCTCATGAGCATCCCAAAGATTGGTAAAATTAAAACAAGCCTGTCTATTGTTTTTCTTCCATTCTGTGTTTTATAATATCTATGAAGGCCAAATACTAAAGCTCCGGCAGCCCCTACAATATATATAATGTTATGTTCCATAAAATTGCTTGCACCTATAACTATCCGGGTAGGTAAAGGGAGGACACCCCCGAAATCCATAAACATCTTTGCAAAGATTGGGATTACCCATACAAGTAAAACAACTATAACTACAATTGCAACAGCAACTATCGTGGAAGGATACACAAGGGCAGCCCGTACCTGCCGCTTAAGTTTCATGCTCTTTTCTATATATTTTGAGAGCCTGTTCAATATTGTATCGAGTATTCCACCGAGCTCACCGGCAGCAACCATATTTGCATACAGGTCATTGAATATACGGGGATGTTTTTTAAGAGCATCTGCATAGGTAGAACCTGACTCAACATTTTGCCGTATATCATTGATAGCTGAGGCAAATCTTTTATTCTCAGTCTGTTTGGCTAATATGTCAAGGCATTGAATAAGAGGAAGACCGGCATCTATCATTGTTGCAAACTGCCTTGTAAAGACCACAATGTCTTTATCCGTTACCCCTGACCCTAAAGATAGATTAATGCTGAGTTTCTTAGCCCTTGAAGCAACAGATGTAACCATTATGTTTTGTTTTCGAAGGGTAGATATAACATCATCTTTACTGTTTGCTGTAAGCTCACCCTTCTGTTTCTTGCCATCCCTTGTCTTACCTGTCCAAATATAAGTTTCCATTATCTTGTACCTCCACCAGTTGTACTACCTCTGCTGATCATTGCTATAAGCTCATCCGGTACATTTGACCGGCCAATAGCCTCATCCCTGGTGATTAAACCACGGATAACAAGATCAGAGAGGGACTGGTTCATAGTTTGCATTCCAAACTTGTTCTGTCCTGTTTGCATTAATGAATAAATTTGGTGAATCTTATCTTCCCGGATAAGATTTCTTATTGCAGGATTCGGCACCATGACCTCCACTGCCATCACACGTCCCGAACCATCTTTGCGTGGTAATAGTTGCTGGGATAATACACCTTCAAGCACAAAAGAAAGTTGTGCCCTTATCTGTGGCTGCTGATAGGGGGGGAATACATCTACGATACGGTTAATAGTTTGAGCACAGGAATTAGTATGTAATGTGGCAAAAGTAAGATGGCCTGTTTCTGATATTGTAAGGGCTGCCTCTATAGTCTCGAGGTCTCTCATCTCTCCGATTAGTACGACATCAGGGTCCTGTCTTAAGATATATTTTAGTGCATTCTTAAAAGATTTGGTATCTGCATATACCTCCCTTTGATTTACTATACATCCCTTGTGGTTATGTACAAATTCTATAGGGTCTTCAATAGTGACTATATGTTCCTTACGATCATTATTTATCCTGTCAATCATTGAAGCTATAGAAGTAGATTTTCCGCTTCCGGTTGGGCCTGTTACGAGGATGAGACCTCTTGGCTTTTTGACAAGATCCTTGACAATAGATGGAAGGCCGAGCTCTTCTATGGTGCTTAAGTTGAAAGGGATGGCACGTATTGCTGCACTAACAGCGCCTCTCTGAATAAATATATTAGCCCTGAATCGACTTAAACCTTTTACACCAAAAGAGAGGTCAAGCTCATTTTCCTCTTCAAACCTGTGTTTCTGCGCTTCTGTAAGAATGCTGTAGGACATCTGTTTTGTATCAGAAGCTGTAAGGGGTATACTTGTGATTGGTGTTAACTTTCCATGAATCCTCAATTGAGGCGGAGACCCTGTTGTGATATGCAGGTCTGATGCACCCCGATCTATCATGACTTGAAGCAATTCATATAAATTAGAACCCATAAAAACCTCCCCTGATGATGTCATCTATGATACAGTATGCCTATATCAACAAAAGGTAGACCTTAAGATCTCTTCTACGGAAGTCATCCCATCTTTGAGCTTTGTTAAACCAGCCATTCTTAGATTCTTCATTCCATTAGCTACCGCCTTTTTCTTGATTTCAACAGCAGATGCGCCTTCTAATATCAACTCCCGTATCTCTTCTCCAATGTACATAACTTCATATAATGCGATACGACCCCTGTAACCTGTATCATTGCAATTTGGACAACCTTTCCCCTTGTAACAGACTACAGAGTTTGCCTCCTGTTCTGAAAATCCCAAATCGATCAGAACTGGCGGGTGAACCTTCTCTTCCTCCTTGCATTCTTTACAGATGCGCCTTACAAGTCTCTGGGCGATTATCAGTATTACTGAGGATGCAACAAGAAATGGTTCTATGCCCATATTAAGAAGCCTGGTTATAGTACTTGGCGCGTCATTAGTATTGAGGGTGCTTAAAACGAGATGACCTGTCAGGGCAGCCTTGACAGCTATCTCAGCAGTCTCATAATCTCTTATCTCTCCAACAAGCACAACATCAGGATCCTGTCTTAAGAATGATCTAAGGGCTACTGCAAAGTTAAGTCCAATCTCTTCCTTCATCTGGACTTGATTTACACCGACAAGGTTGTATTCAACAGGGTCTTCTGCTGTCATGATATTTATCCCGATTTCATTTATCTGCTGCAGGGCTGAATAGAGTGTTGTGCTCTTACCACTCCCTGTAGGTCCTGTTACAAGGACCATCCCATACGGTGAGTGGATCGCCTTGGTGAGGTCTTCCAGGGACTTTTGTTCAAACCCTAATTTTGTCAGATCAAAACTAAGTGATCCTTTATCCAGTATCCTCAATACTACCTTTTCTCCAAAAAGACAGGGTAGGGTGCTGACACGCAGATCTATCTCCCTGTCTTTTATCTTCAGCTTTATCCTTCCATCCTGTGGTAGCCTTCGTTCTGCTATGTCAAGTTCTGCCATAATCTTTAGTCTTGATGTCAGGGCTGCCCTGAGCTTCAGTGGTGGATTCATAACCTCATAGAGGATACCGTCAACACGATATCTAACGCGAAATTTCTTTTCATATGCCTCTATATGGATATCACTTGACCCCTTTTTTATCGCATCTGTCAGGATCAAGTTAACAAGCTTTACAACAGGGGCCTCTTCAAGCGCTTCCTTTAGTTCCCTTAAATCGACCTGCTCCTCTGCATCCTTCTCTGATAATATATCTAACCCCTCGTCAGTCACATCCATACTTTTTAACACCTGCTGCAGGTTTAAAGCGCTTGTATCATAATATTTGGCCATTGTAGCTTTAATGGCAGTTTCAGTGGCAACTACAACATCCACGTCATATCCTGTCATAAACTTTATGTCATCAATAGCAAAAATATTGGAGGGGTCAAGCATTGCAATTGTTAAAACAGAACCTACTCTGTGTACTGGAATTACTGTGTACTTCTGGACTACCTCTGTAGGAATAAGTTTTATAATTGTAGAGTCTATTTCGACTTTATTAAGGTCAAGGGACTTTATCCCGTACTGTTTGCTAAGAAACTCCAGAAGGGTATTTTCTTCTATATACCCAAGTCGTACAAGTATACTACCGATACGACCTCCTTCTTTCTGTTGCAAGGCAATAGCCTTTTCTATCTGTTGCTCATTAAGAAGGTTTGCTGCAACAAGCATTCGGCCGAGCTTGTTTATAACCATTTTAGTTTCTGCCTATTTTCCTCTGTTGAGATTCTTTAGAGCATCTTCCAGGCTCTTTCTCATAACCTCGATTGGTGCTTCTGAGCCGGTAAATATTTTAAAAGCTATAACACCCTGATGAAGCAGCATTCCGGTTCCATTCATAAATTTGCATCCCGAGGCCTTTGCATATTTTATCAGAGATGTCTCAGGGGGATTGTAAATAAGATCACAGACAAACAGCCTTTTATTTATTAACTCGTTAGGAATTGGCGATGGATCTCCTGATTTCAAACCTATAGATGTAGCATTCACTATTATATCGACCCTGCCTATAATATCTTTAAGTTCGTCATATCCTATACCTGTTGTCTTCAGGTTTACAGATGGAAGATATTTTTCAGTCTGATTTTTAATGGATATAGCCTTCTGTATGGTCCTGTTTGCTATAATAATTTCCCTTGCCCCTTCTATGGCGGATTGAAAGACGACTGCCTTTGCTGCCCCACCTGCCCCGAGGATAAGCAGAGAGTGATTTTTAATGCTGATGCCGGCTTCTTTTAATGAGGCTATAAATCCAGGGCCGTCTGTGTTATAGCCAATCAACTTATTGTCCATAATCTTTATTGTATTTACAGCCCCTATCATTTTTACCTCTTCTGAGGTTTCTGATAGAAAGGGTATTACACTTTCCTTATGAGGTATAGTCACATTAAAACCAGATATATTAAGGGCTGGAATACCCTTGACAGCCTTTTCAACATGGTCCTCTTTTACAGCAAATGGGACATAACAGAAATCGAGGCCAAGATGTTCAAAGGCAGCATTATGCATAATAGGAGAAAGGCTATGTTTTACAGGCCATCCAATAATCCCGATAATCCTTGTTTTTCCAGTTATTTTCATATGTTATAGCATGTATATTTTCGGCAAATATATTGCAGGGCTTGAAAATGCATAGCTTGCGCAATCCCCTGCAGCTTGCTGCAGGGAGCTTCAAATACAACTTTAAGCCCGGAAGATTCTGCTTTCCCTGTATATATAGTGCAGGCCAGAAGCCACTGTAGCAAATGCTGTAGACCAGAGAATAATAGAGAAGAAAGGCTCAATTCTCCCCAATAAGGCTAATACAATGATTATAATTTGAAGCCATGTTGTAGCCTTTCCGATTAAAGATGGTTTTACATTATAAGATCGTAAATCAATAACTTTCAACAGAATCAGGCCGGTTAATCCTATAAAAACATCCCTTCCAAGGACTATTACCATTAACCACATAGGTATCAGATCCAGTAGTGTAAGCGTTATAAATGATGAAACAAGTAATAGTTTGTCTGCAATTGGATCTAAGTAAGCCCCTAATTGTGTTTTAAGATTCCATTTCCGGGCTATAAGCCCATCCAATGCATCAGATATCCCTGCAAGAATAAAAACAAAAAGTCCATATAATGTATGGTGGTTGAGAAGTAATACGATAAATAAAGGAATTATTAGTATTCTAATAACTGTAATTAGATTAGGCAGATTCTTCAATTAAAACAACTTTCCCTGGGTTATACCTGAAGCATCAGTCGTATTTGAAGTATCTTCTGAAGATATTAAATCAGTATATCTGCTTTTGTAAAGGTATCTTCCGAGGGCTTTATTATAACTACTAAAATCTCCTTTTTCATTAATATCTGTTTCAATAGCTTTTCGATATATGTTAACCTTTGCACTTAGGTCATCCATGTTATGAAGGATTATTGCCTCAAGGGTTTGAGGTACCTTGGGTGAACCCCATTCGTTTGTACCCTGATGGCTGATTATCAGATGTTTTAAAATCATTTCAAGTTTAGGAGGGAAATCTTTTATCTGTCTTATCTTTTCATTAATCATCTCAAAACCAATGACTATATGCCCTATGAGCCTCCCTTCATCAGTATAATCAAAACCCTTTCTGTATTTTAGTTCCCGTATTTTACCAATATCATGAAGGATTGCTCCGGTTGTTAGCAGGTCGATATCCACCTCAGTAAAGTGTCTTTTAATGTCTATGCATAATCTGGCTACCTCGATAGAATGTTCAAGAAGACCACTCATAAAGGCATGATGTATATCTTTTGCTGCAGGTGCTATCTTAAACAATTCCATAAAATCCTTATCTTCATAAAAAAGAATCAATAATTTTTGCAGGTAAGGGTTCTTGAATTTATTTATAATTGAATATAATTCTTTGGTCATATCTTCAGAATCATAACTTGAGACAGCAACAAAATCCTGGATATTGATAATATTATCATCGACCTTTTCAATATATTTTAGATTTATCTCTCTTGTACCCTGATAGCTTGTAATTATCCCTTTAATCATTATAAAATCATCTGTTGTAAATCTGTCTTTGAATTCATCCGTATTGTCCCAGAGTTTGCAGTCTATTACACCTGTTTTATCTCCAACCTTTAGCATTAAATAAGGTTTTCTATCTTTTCTTACTAAAAGCTGTTTACTCCTTACTAAGAATATATCTTCGACCCATTCACCCTCTTTCAAGACCGTTATCTCTTTAACAAAATGTTCTTTCATCTCAAGCCTTGTATTGATCTTTTTAGAAAGATTGAATAATTAATAGGCAGGGCCTTCCTAAAAAAAATTATACGAGATAAGGAGGTGACTGTCAACCAGCAATTGACAACTCCTTCCCCCTTTGATAATATCCCCGAATATGAAGATTAAGACTATTGAACAACATATTCTGGATCAACAGCGAAAATTTCCTGGTGCCTCAGGTGGATTCTCAGGACTACTTTATGATATTGCACTTGCTGCCAAGATGATTGCCAGGCAGGTAAACAGGGCAGGGTTGGCTAATGTCCTGGGTTCTACCGGTGAGGTTAATATCCAGGGTGAAGTTGTCCAGAAGATGGACAAGTATGCAAATGAGCTCTTGATAAATGTACTAACCAATGGAGGCAAGGTTTGTGCAATAGCCTCAGAGGAGAATGAAAATATTGTAGAAATTCATGACGATTTTCTTTCCGGAAACTATGCAATTAATATGGACCCGCTGGATGGATCATCAAATATTGGGGCAAATGTAAGTATAGGGACTATCTTTTCGCTCCACAGGAAGATCAGTCAGGGAAACAGGGGATCAGAAGAAGACTGCCTTCAAAAGGGCTCACAACAGGCATGTGCAGGTTATGTGATTTATGGATCGTCGGTAATGCTGGTATATTCTACAGGTACGGGGGTTCACGGTTTTACACTTGACCCATCAGTGGGTGAATTTATCCTCTCCCATGAGAATATCCAGATCCCTGAACAGTGCAGAATCTATAGTGTAAATGAAGGAAACTCTAATTACTGGGATGAGGGAACAAAAAGATATGTAAACTACTTAAAAGAAACAGACAGAACAACGGGCAGACCCTTTACATCGAGATATATAGGATCGCTTGTCTCTGACTTCCACAGAAATCTATTATATGGAGGGATATTCCTTTATCCGGCAGACTATAAAAAAGGACCAACAAAACCTGAAGGAAAATTAAGACTGCTCTTTGAGGCTGCGCCAATCGCATTTATTGCAGAACAGGCAGGTGGATATGCAACCACCGGAACAGATAGGATATTAGATATAGGACCTAAGCATCTGCACCAGCGTGTACCCCTCATTGTTGGGAATAAGAGTGAGGTATTACGCTATGAAGAATTTATCAGAAGGTCCTGAGATATACGTAAATTCAGGGTTCTAAACCAACAAGCTCAAACCTGTTAACATCTACAAGTCCCCTGTCAGTGATTTTCAGCTCAGGGATTACCGGCAGCGCAAGAAATGATAATTTGATAAAAGGTGATAGAATTCTTACCCCGAGTCCTCTTGCTGCTTGAAGAAGTCTTTCTTCTTCGAATACGAGTTCTTCCAGGGATTTGTCTGATAACAGACCGGCTATTGGTAGTGAAAGACTTCCTAATATCTCTCCACCAGAGACTACCACATGTCCACCACCAAGTTCCATAATCTTCTGAGCAGCAATGAATATATCCCTGTCATTTGTCCCTATGACAATAATATTATGTGAGTCATGTGCGACAGATGATCCGATCGCACCATGTTTCATGCCGAATCCTCGTACAAACCCCAAACCAATATTACCAGTAGCATGATGGCGCTCAATAACTGCTATCTTCAATAGATCCTTTTCCGGATTTGTTTTAACCTCTCCATCTCTTTCCTTAGAGACCTCTTCAACAATATGCTTTGTGTATATCTGTCCTGGGATAAGTTCTATTACTCTGATTCTGTTACCGGAAACCTTAATCTTCAGCCTGTCTATATTAAACTCTTTTACTCTGACTGTTTCCCTTGTTTTCTCTTCCAGCATATATGGAAAATCCACCATTAACCTTTCCCCTTTTACAACTACTTTACCATCCTTTATTACAGTGTGAACTTTGAACTCTTTAAGATTATTTACAGCAACAATATCAGCCTTATAACCCGGAGCTAAAGCACCTAACCCCTTAAGCATAAAGGCCCTGGCAGGATTAATTGTAACCATACTTAATGCCATAATCGGGTCCAAACCTAACTGAATCCCTTTTCGAAGCAGATGATCCATGTGACCTTCTTTTAATAAGTCTCCAGGGTGTCTGTCGTCTGATACTAACATACACCTACTGTAAGTAGCAGGAGAAACAATTGGATATAATTCCTCCAGATTCCTTGCTGCGGATCCCTCCCGTATCATTACATACATGCCGAGCCTCAGTTTCTCAAGGGCCTCATTTCTTGTAGTAGATTCATGGTCACTACCTATACCAAGACCTATATAGGTATTTAAGTCTTTACCTGTTAAAGACGGGGCATGGCCGTCTATTGGATGTCCCATTTTTCTTGCTATAAGAATCTTCTCAAGCACATCAGTGTTCCCATCCAGTACATCCGGGACATTCATCACTTCTGCCAGCCCTATCACCCTGTCCCAATGAAGTATTTCTTCTATATCCTTTGAGAAGATAGCAGCGCCTGATGTTTCCAATCCGGTAGAAGGGACACAGGAAGATGCTGTTACAAAGAGATTAAGAGGGATATTCTTACTGGCTTCTAATATGTATTTTATACCTTCTTTTCCCATTACATTGGCTATCTCATGTGGATCGCAAATTATTGTAGTTGTCCCATGCGGTATGACAGCCTTCGCATACTCATGAGGAGCTAACATAGAGCTCTCTATATGAACATGTGCATCTATCAGACCTGGAATAAGATAAAGGCCTTCTACATTGTAGATATCGAGGCCATCAATATAATTATCTCCAATACCTGCTATCATATTATTACAGATGGCTACATTGGCCTGATATATCTCTCCTGAAAAGATATTAACAATCTTGCCACCCCATAATAAAAGGTCAGGAGGGGTCATACCCCTTGACACATTTATCTGATATCTCAGTGTATCAAGATTTTCCATTTATACTTCTAATATCCTGGGATATTTAGTGATGTTAATTGCCCGGTCTTCCTGGACAACAACGATATCTTCTAAACGAACCCCTCCTATTCCTTTGTAGTAGAGTCCTGGTTCTACTGTAACAACATTTCCAGCGTGCAGTATATCTGACTTTTTATTAATCCTGGGTGGTTCATGCACATCCAACCCAACTCCATGTCCGGTACCATGAAAAAATCCCTGCATCCTCCCATTTAACTCTCCGCTTTCATAACCCAATGTTTTAAAATGATCAAGGATTGCGTTATGCACATCCTTTCCATCAATTCCATCCCTGATCATAGAGATCGCAAGCTCCTGTGCTGAAGAGACGGCTGTATAAAGACCTTTTACTTCCCCGCTGGCTGTTCCTTTTACTATTGTACGTGTTATATCGGCATAATATCGGGTACTAATAGAACGTGGAAAAAGGTCTATAATAATAGGAACATTTGCAATTACAGGGCCGCTGCCTTCTGTGTGTGGCGAAGATGAATCTTCACCACAGGAAACAATAGTATGTTGGGCGATCAATCCATTCTCCAGCAAATGCTTTGTCATCAACATTCTGATATATTCTGAGGTAATTACCTTTTCACCGGAATATAGAATGCTATCCTTTATCTCTGCATCTTTAATAAATTCTATTGCACTGTTCATTGCATCTTCAGAATGACGTAATGAAGTAATTATTGCATCTATTTCTTTTTCATCTTTCTTTAATCTTTCTTCATAGAAGGGGTCTTTCTTAACCTCTATCTCATAACCCTTCTCCTGAAGGAGTATGGCATGTCTAATACCAAAATATGAAGGGACTACCAGAGACTTTATCCCCCTTTCCTGAAAAAATTCATGTAATATATCCGCAGTATTTGGGTTATCTATACCACGCCCTTTGGCAGCTTCTTCATAGATTGTATAGGAAAGCACAGTATCGATCTTTGCCTGATCTTTTGCCCTGTCGATCTCAAGATCGCTCATTATCATTATTTTTTCATCGACTGTCTGAATAAAAATTAAGGGATCCGGTGCCAGAAACTTTGTAGCATAATAGAGATTTGAATCTATCTCGCTTGATGCAATGATTAAATTAGCTGCTTGTATTTTCATATTTTTTATGTTAATACAATAACATCATAAAATCAAAAATAATTATTGGGGAATCCATTACCGAAATAAACAAATATGGATGAGAGAAGAAGACACAAAAGAGAGTTAATCTCACCGCATCTTAAGATTGTTATGCCAGACAGTGAACAATCTTTTGGGGCATTTATAACTAATATAAGTGGTGGTGGGGTAGAGGTATATGCAGACCAGAGGCTTGAGCCTGGTCAGTATGTCCATTTGCATATTTCATTTGAGACCAATCCAAGAACAGGAAAGGATGAGGTTGTAGAAGGAAATGTGAAATGGGTAAAGTTGTTCGGTTCGCGTTTTCTTATTGGCGTTGAATTTAAAGGCGTAAATCCCGGTGACCACCCTACTTTAACCGGGTTTTTAGACTTTGTAGGTAAGTAGTTCCCCCAGGAACCTCTATTTAAGTTTGTCATAAACAATTCCGAAAATTTATAATGCAATAAAAATAATTTCTTTCAGAAAAGGAAGGTGATTAAGGGACAAACAATAATATTATATGGAGGAATAAGTTAATGTTAAAAGTTTTTCATCTTAGACGGTTTTATCTTATCCCATTCTATCTTATTATCTTAATTACCTTTTTTTCTATAAACACCTTTGCAGGTGAAGTAGAAAAGATTTCATGGAATACAATCCTTCCTGAGAATAGTAACATTTCTCAGCAGCAACAGAGGGTAGTGAACTCATTAGAGATAACCCTTTTAGAGCTCGAATCTGTTATTGACAGAAGTATTAAGGAAGGTAGTATTTCTTATGATGAAGATTTTAATGTAAATGGGAGTGTAGCAATTGTGTATGATTATTTTATGTACAGAATTTATGAGCTAATGAGGGTTGATAGAAAAATAAAAGAAGAGTTATATATACAAGAAAATACTATTAAAGAAGGTTATGCATCCATTGATGAAATAAGACAATACTATAACCTTAAAAATGATTATGAAAAGAAAATTACTCCTTTCTTTTCATCACTTGATAAGTTCAAAAGGATAGTATTGGTAAATGACATTCAGTCTGAAATAAAGAATTTAAAGAGTTCTATTGGTGAATTAAGATATGCGCTTAATCTCTACTCTTCATACAGGGTAGCGGGTTTGACTCAGTAGTAATAGTTAGATAGGAAGTAATAAAAAAGGCCGCTCCCGAAGCCGGGATGTGGCCTTTTTTATTTTAGTTAGGAGTAATTGAAGTAATGCCTTCTTGTGATATCTTTGTTGGATTGTCTGGTAGACGGATAGCCCCGATATATCTTCTTACATAATAAGGCTCATTGATGCTTGTAATTGTTACCTTTTTATCCCTTGATGATGCATGAATCATCTTACCCTCACCGATATATATACCTACATGTGATGGGAATCTGGCATATGTTCTGAAAAAGATTAAATCTCCGATACGAAGATCATCTTTTTTGGATACCTTAACTCCAGCCTTAAACTGCTCTCTTGCTGTGCGCGGCAGGTCAATACTAAAATATTTGTATACCCTCTGAACAAAGGCAGAACAATCTATACCTTTTAAGCTACTACCACCGAATCTATAAGGAACACCAAGATAATCCATGGCTGTGTCTATTACCGATAACCAGTTATCCTCTTTCTCTGTGTCTGAACCAGAACCCTCATTTTTAATTAATAATGTGGCTGTATGATTGACATAGTCTCCACTAAAGTCAGATAAGGTATTAACTTCATTACTCTCTGATCCATCAATGGGTACCATAGTTGTTACCACTTCCTCAGATTTTCCTATAGAATCAGGCGAGTCTATGCTGGGATCTATTGACGGAGCCGGTACATATAGTACTTCCCCAATCTTTATGGAATTACGAGATAATTTATTAATCTCTTTTAGTTCTTTTACTGATAATCCATATTTTAAAGAAATTCTATAAAGATTTTCTCCTCTTTCTACAGTATGAGTGGTGAGATTTTCCTCTGATTGGTTAATATCGTTTGATTTCTTTGCAACTGATTTTGCTATCTTTTTCTTATTTGATATTTTAGTTGGAATAATAAATACGTTTCCTGGATGAATTTTTGAACTATTAAGATTATTTACTTTCTTAATGTCTTTAATAGAAACATGATATTTTTGGGCAATCCCGTGTAGTGTATCTCCTTTTTTGACCTTATATGCCTGGTTGGCACTGACATTAGTTGATTGTAGAAGCATGAAGATCATGAAGGGAATTATGAGTAATATTTTAATCACAGGCAATAAAATCCTCCTTTTTTCTCATAAACTTAGCTGCGTTAAAGCCGATTTATTGCTCAGAAGTTTATTACCTAACAGAGATGATATAAATATTATATTCGGCTTAGTTGTACTATGTCTTTATGTTTTATGTGGTTAGTTATAAGAGACAGGGC
>MHER01000078.1 GCA_001805205.1 Nitrospirae bacterium RIFCSPLOW2_12_42_9
TGACCGGTAATATACAGGAATGGGTAGCTGACTGGTATGCTGTTGATTATTATAAAACCAGCCCGAAGAATAATCCATCTGGACCACCGAGCAGTCAATACCGTGTCGCACGCGGTGGTTCATTCCTCAATAAATCATGGGGCAGCAGGACAGTAATCAGGTACAGATTTACACAGGATGACAGGGGGAGAGAATTCGGATTCCGGCTGGCTGCACCAGTGAAATAATCTCTCACTTCTTTTATAAGAGCCAGTTGGGATATATTAATATCCTTATGATAGAGGTAAAAGAGACTGGATATAAATTTTATAGAATGGGACAAAATGTATTTTAGTTTTATTTAAAGTGATAGTGTCTTCCAATAATAGATTCACAACCAATGCTATGGCAGGGTTATATTTTGAAATAAAGCTTCTTAAAGACCTTGTGACCTCTGCTTCCCTTAAGTCCCTGTATTTGACTTCTACAGGCACAGGCAATAATCCGGTATCTATGATGAAATCTACCTCTGCGCCATCCTTGGTCCTCCAGAAATTAATCTTTTTTGGGAAGGCATAAGCCTTTTCCATAAGTAAGTTAAATATAAAATTCTGGAATAGGAAACCTTTATCCTTTGCGTTTCTGACATTCCCAAATATTCCGATGGAGTAGTTTCGCAGACCAAGGTCATAGAAATAATAGACAGGAGATTTTGTAATCTCTTTACGAAGATTCTTAAAATATGGTGTTACTTTGTGCAGTATGAATGTCTTCTCAAGATACCATAAGTAATTCTTTACAGTTTGTAAGGAAATTCCTAGTGTTGCTGATAATTCAGAGTAGTTCACCAAACTACCGGTCTGTGAGGCCATAACCTTTACAAGGTTATCGAGGGTTTCTGTCTTCTGTACTCCAAGTAAGTAGTTTATATCTTTTTCAAGATAGCTCTGAAAAATATCTTTTATAACTTCCCTTTTTTCTCTTAATTCATCCTCAAGGACAACTCTTGGATATCCTCCGAATCCAAGATACTCTTCTAAAAGCTCATTTGTTTTTTCTTTTTCGATTTGATAGAAATCTGACAGTCTGTCCTCATATTTATATCCTGTTTTATAATTAACAAACTCATCAAAAGAGAGTGTATTAAGTTCAAAGACCCTCTTTCTGCCTGCAAGAGACTCGTGAATCTTCTCCTTCAGTTCTACACTACCGGAGCCTGAGATAATGAATTTATAGGGAAGATTCATGTCATAAATCCCTTTCAAAAATATACCGGCATTCTCTTTTCTCTGTATCTCATCGATAAATACATATCCCTTTCTTTTTCCGATCTCTAATCCTATCTTTTTAATAAGACTTGACTGAGATTTAAAATATTGCTTATCTGCTTCAATATCAAGATTAAAAAAAACGGTTTTCTCTCCCTTTTTGTCCAGTACTTCTTTTAGCATAAGCATCAGGGTAGTCTTTCCTGCCTGTCTGGGGCCAATGATAGTTGTAAACTCCTTTTTGGGAAGATGGGCTTTTATCTCATCAGAAATGGCTCTTTTTATCATAAATTATATTTTAGTCCGAGAAAAATGAAAGTCAAGTAGTTATTTTATCGGGTTATTGATACAGGGGGTTATGGCCGGGGATGGCATTCTGCATGTATCTTTTTAAGCCTTTCCCGGTTTATGTGTGTATAAATCTGTGTAGTGGAAATATCCGAATGACCTAACATTATCTGAACAGAACGGAGGTCAGCGCCGCGTTCGAGCAGGTGGGTGGCAAAAGAGTGTCTTAATGTGTGAGGAGATATCCCCATGTTTATTCCGGCAAGCCTCGCATATTTTTTTATGATCTTCCAGAAACCCTGTCGTGTTAAATTTCTTCCCCATCCGGAGACAAAGACATAAGGAGATGATCGCCCCTTAAGCAGTGTGGGCCTTGTTCTTTCAATATACTGTTTCACCTTCTCCTGTGCATATTCCCCTATAGGCACAACCCGTTCCTTCCCCCCTTTTCCAAAAGTAGTTAAAAACCCTACCTCAAGATTTATATTACTGAGCCTGAGGTTTATCAGCTCTGAGACCCTAAGGCCAGTGGCATAGAGTAACTCTATCATGGCCCCATCCCTCGTCCCTGAAGGATTTTTTTCTGATGGCTGCCTGAGAAGGGTATCCACATCAGTGAATGAGAGTGTCTTTGGGAGTCTGTGCCATCCCCTCGGTGTCTCAAGGTTTTCCGTTGGGTTTGATCCTGAAATCCCTTCCTGGACCAAAAATTTGTGGAAGTGCCTTATGGACGAAATGTATCGTTTAACAGAAGAAACAGATACAGACCTCCCCATCAACCCTGTCATGTATTCTCTGAGGAGGTTAACTGTTATAGTATCTGCGGAATCTATCTCTTTATTATTTAGATATGAAATATACCCGGAGAGATCCCTTTTATAAGACTCAATTGTGTTATGAGACAGGCCCTTTTCTACTGAGAGATATTCAATAAACCTGGATACTGCAGAGCCGAGAGTTGTATCCATTGCAATATAAAATATTACACCAGATATTTTTCGAAAGCAACCTGCAGCGGAATCGGTGCAAAATCCGAATTTAATGCACAAAATAATTATATTAATATGGCATGATGTTTACTGGTGATGTGGTCAGCTATAGCGGATTTCAGCGTCTTAAATTCTCACCAGGAGGGGGAGATTAGACGCTGACCTCGGAGGCGGGCAGGACGCCCGCCGAGAATGAGCGGTAGCTGACCACATCACCAGTAAACAACTATTATAGATTATGGCATTAATATTGCATTTTTATTCCGGACAATGTATTTTATTCAGAATAGGGGATCAACGGAAAATGAGTAAGAATCTTTTTATCAAGACATTTGGCTGCCAGATGAATGAGCATGATACAGAGAAGATTGCAGGTGTGCTTTCTTCCCTTGGTTATTCCCGGACCGATTCTCCTGACATGGCTGATATGATAATACTAAATACATGCAGTGTCAGGGATAAGGCAGAGCATAAATGCTATAGCGACCTTGGCAGATTAGAGGAACTCAAGAAGAAGAACCCCGGCCTTCTGATAGGTGTTGGAGGATGTGTAGCACAGCAGGAGGGGAAGAGGATCGTGGAGAAGGCCCCCTATGTTGATCTGGTGTTCGGGACAGATAATATTGGAGATATCCCGGGGCTTCTTGAAAAGAGGAACTGGAAATCAAAAGACAGGGTCTCTACAGAGAGAAGAAGAAGGAAATCACTCATGAACAGAGAAGAGATAACGAGCCTTCCAATTATGCGTGATCACCCTTTAAAGGCATTGGTTAATATCGTTGACGGGTGTGATAAGTTCTGTACATTCTGCGTGGTTCCTCATACGAGGGGAAGAGAGAAGAGCAGAGAGCCGGAAGATATATTAAAGGAGATAAAAGGTCTTGCATCATCCGGATACAAAGAGGTGACTCTGCTTGGTCAGAATGTAGATTCTTATGGGAAGGACCTTCAAAAGGATGTTGACCTTTCAGGTCTTCTTTATAGGATAAATAAGATTACAGGGATTGAAAGAATCAGGTTTGTTACCTCTCATCCTGCAGATTTCAGTGATAAGCTCATTGAGGCCATGGCAAGTCTGCCAAAGGTCTGTGAACATCTGCATCTGCCTCTTCAGTCTGGTTCTGATTCTGTACTTGAAAGGATGAACAGGAATTATACATATTCAGAATATACAGATAAGATTAATAAATTACGTGAAGCCATTCCGGATATTGCTGTTACAACTGATATAATAACCGGATTCCCTGGAGAAAGCGATGAAGATTTCTCAAGAACTCTGACTGCATTGGAAGAGATCCGGTATGATGGTGTATTTACCTTTAGGTATTCCAGAAGACCATACACACCTGCAAGGCAATATGATGGTCAGATACCTCTTGAGGTCAGTAAAGAGAGACTGAATAAGGTAATAGAGTTACAGAACAGTATTACTATCGCAAAAAACCAGGAATGTATAGGCAGGGAATTTGAAATCCTCATTGAAGGAGAAAGCAAGAAAGATAAAAAAAGACTGACAGGCCGCACCAGGGGCAATAAGATAGTCCACATACCAAATGAGAATGGCATCTCTATTGGTGATAAACTGCGAGTGAGGATTAAATCCGCCACGCTTGCATCTCTGATTGGAGAAATAGTTTACCGTGAAAATCCCCCCCTTCCCGTTGCAATGCTTCGCAGCAACGGGAACCCAGCCCCTTTTTAAAGGGGGGTAATTAAGTCCCTCTTTGAAAAAGGGGGATAGAGGGGGATTTTCCGCATTACAAAATAACGGTTTTATGAAGAAATTTTTCTATTTATGGGGGCCTGTTTTCATCTTTGCTGGTCTTGTTTTTATTGTATCTTCTATGTCAATGCCCGGAAAAGAAGCGCCATTCCCCCTGTTTGATAAAGCAGCACATGTATCAGAATACGCACTATTTTCTATCCTCCTCTTTCGGGCCCTTAACGGTTCATTAAGGGGTAGCAGCTTCTTGTTTTTATCCATTATAACTATAGTTATCACATTGGCTTATGGGATAAGTGATGAGTTTCATCAGTCATTTGTCCCATCGAGGAGTTCCGATATTAAGGATCTGGCTGCAGATGGTATAGGGGCGTTATTGGCCATGACCTCAGTTTTTATCAAGAGAAGGATATTTAGTAGTGAACATGTTCACGAGCAGCGCAGATGATACAGGAAGGATCACAGTTGACCAGGATTGCCTTTTCCACCTTAGGGTGTAAGGTAAACCAGTACGATACTGCGGTAATACACTCTTCTGTGGCTGATAACGGAAATTATACCATAGTCCCTTTTGACAATGAGGCGGATATATATGTAATCAATACATGTACTGTTACCGGCAAGGGAGATAGTGAATCAAGGAGGCTTATAAGAAAGGCTCAGAGACAGAATAAAAAGGCAAAGATAATTGTAACAGGGTGTTATGCCCAGATAAATCCAAAAGGTGTCGCAGGGATTTCAGGGGTATCAATGGTATTGGGTAATGAGGAAAAACTGGAATTTAAGAATTATTTAAGTTCCCTCAATGAGAATCCTGATGATCATAGAATATTTGTTGGAGATATTTTTAGCAGGGACAAAGCCGCTATTAAACATTATAATCTAAGCCGGTTTCCCTCGAGGACACGGGCATTCTTAAGGGTGCAGGATGGTTGTGACAGCAGGTGTTCATATTGTATAGTCCCATTAGCAAGGGGTAATAGCAGGAGCCTTGCTCCATCTGATATCATAAAACAGGTTAATGAGTTGTCGCAAAAAGGATATAAGGAGGTTGTTTTATGCGGTGTCCACCTCGGCGGATATGGAAGGGATCTCTCAAACAAACTCTGTTTATCATCACTGGTTGAGAGGATATTGACCGGGACAGATATTCAGAGGTTCAGGCTTTCCTCGATAGAACCACGGGAGATAACTGATGAGCTTATAGACCTTGTGGCATCAGATAAACGGATCTGCAGACACTTCCATATACCACTTCAAAGTGGAGATGATTTTATTTTAAGGCGGATGAACAGAAACTATACAGCCGGATATTTTGAGGATCTGGTATTAAAGGTTAAGGAAAAGATGGGAGATGCAGGGATAGGTTGTGATGTAATGGTTGGATATCCCGGAGAAGATGAAGACCACTTTAAAAATACGTGCAGGTTTATCGAGGGACTCCCTTTAACATATCTTCATGTCTTTTCATATTCTCCGAGGCCTGGTACAGCAGCATATCATATTAAAGAAACTGTAAAGGGGGATGTTAAGCGGAAAAGGAGCGATATCCTGAGGATGCTTGGGGAAAAGAAACATATGGAGTTCATAAACAGATATATGGGTGAATCAGTTCATATCCTGATTGAAGAAGAGATGGATGAGACAACAGGTCTGCTTAAAGGCTATACAGGGAACTATCTGAAGGTGTTGATCTCCCCTTACCCGGGGTTCACAA
>MHER01000079.1:0-12336 GCA_001805205.1 Nitrospirae bacterium RIFCSPLOW2_12_42_9
AAATCCAATTCTCCGTAGAGACATTTTATGACTGTCTTCTGGGCATATTCACTGGAATCGTATGCAGCAATAAGAATGTCAACATCTTTGAAATGGCGAAGTATATAGGGGCTCCCGAAGGAGATCACGATGGAGTTATGAGCCTTGTTTATAATCTTAAGGATTTCTCTTCCCTCGTTATCATCTATCCCGGATATCCCCTTCCATGCACGGGTCTCTGAAAATACGGCTATGATCGCTGTGGCATCGCTATTGCTATGTCCCTCAAAATAATTCTCATAAATATAAGCTAAACCAGACCCGGTATGACATGAGACAGCAAATATTTCTTTAAAATAATCATTCCAGAGGCGGGCTTCAAATAATTTTGCCTCTCCTGCCACAAACACCGGAAACCTGCCCTCCTTTTTAACCGGCAATATCCCTTCTTTACGCCTTACAAGGGTTATTGATCTCTCTGAAATGGATTCGGAGAGAGCCATGTGATCATTATAATCAATATCCCCTCTCCTGTTATCCTCCAACATTTCCTTTGATATCCGCGCCTTTGCCTTTGATATCCGCTCTATTGAGGCATCTATATTCTCCTCATCAATCATTCCTGATTTGATAGCTGCAGTAAGTTCTTTAACTGTCAGGTCAGCATCTGCCGGATGCAGTAGTATATCAACCCCTGCCTCAACACACCTTGCAGGAATAATATCCATACCAGAAAGGGCAGACATGTTCAGTGCATCTGTAAGGACTAACCCCTTAAAGCCAAGCTCCCCCCTCAAAATATCCTTAATGACCTTTCCGGATAAACTGGCAGGCATTGAATCGAGGGCCGATACATGGAGATGTCCAACCATTATAGCGCTGACACCTGCCTTGATGGCATTTCTAAAAGGCAATATATCCGTATCCATCAATTCCCTGAGTGATTTATTTATTTCAGGCAGCTCAATATGGGAATCAGCAGAAGTAGCGCCGTGACCGGGGAAATGCTTTGCGCAACTCAGGAGTCCTGCCCTTTCGAGGCCCTTTATATACTCCACACCAAACCATGAAACATCCAAAGGGTCATCAGAGAATGCCCTTGTGCAGACTATAGGATTTTCCGGGTTTTGATTAACATCTAACACAGGTATCAGGGGTAAGTTGATACCGACATCTATAACCTCATCAGTTGCAGCTTTAATTGTTCCTCTTAGCATATCAACATCCTCTGATTTTACTCTATTAATTGCTGCACTTATTGCCATCTGACAGGGGAATATGGTACACCCCTTTATCTGCTGCCCCACACCGCGCTCAATATCAGAGGCTATGAACAGGGGAATTGATGATAAAGACTGTAATCTGGCTATAAAGTCTTTTATACTCTCCCTCTCTCCTCCAAAGATTACGAAACCACAAATACCCTTTTGAATAAGTTCAAATATCTTATTCTGATATTCCTGAGAATGTATCCTGTCTCCATCAAGCCTGCTTATGATGATCTGATACAATCTCTTCTCTAAAGTCTCAAGTCTATTGATCATAAAACCCATAAAATCGAGCAGGAAAGCACGGCATTTATAAGATGCTTGAACAATGCTGAATTAAATTATGGTATTATAAATAACTCTTTGTTTATTACAAGGTTATAATATATGGCTGACATAATAAAGATATTTATTTCATTTATCATCATAGTGCTCCTTATCAGGCGGAAGATAAACCTTGGTCTATCAATGACTATAGGCTCGCTGAGCCTTGCACTCCTCTACATTCTGCCTGTATCAGTAATCCAGGATGTCTTTATTAAGACTATTACTGCTTACACAACAATACAATTGATTATAGCCCTTGGCCTTATAATGGTCATGGAAAATGTTATGAGAAAGACTGAGACTTTCAGGCAGATGATGGATTCTTTAAAAAAGGTCACGAAGAATACCAGGTTCGTACTCGCTGCACCACCTGCTATAATCGGGATGGTCCCTTCAATCGGCGGCGCCTATTTCTCTGCACCATTAGTTGAAGAGGCAAGCAGCTCTATTACCATAACGCCGGAGAGAAAGGGATTTATCAACTACTGGTTCAGGCATATCTGGGAATATATCCTGCCAACATACCCTGGTCTCATACTGGCCTCTGCAATAACTCATGTGCCATTAGACAGGTTGATCCTCTATCAAATGCCCTTTTCAATTATGGTGATTATAAGCGGGGCTATATTCTGTTTCAGGGGACTTGATATCAGGAGGGAAAATAATTCAGGGAAAAGAGAGGTAAGGGATATAAAACTGCTAATTTTAAGCCTGCTCCCTATTGCAGTGATTATACTTCTTATTGCATTATTCCACATTGATATTGCATTAACAATGGTCATTGTTATCTCCCTCCTATTTTTGTATCACCGGTATCCGCCAAAGAGGATAATTTATACATTGAAGGAGAGCATATCCTGGAAGATACTCCTGATAATAGTCGGAGTAATATTTTTTAAGGAGATGCTCGGTGCAACCGGTGCAGTAGAGGGTGTGTCCCTGTTTCTGACTCATACAGGATTTCCACTCATAATCCTTTTTTTCATACTCCCCTTTATGGTTGGTTTCCTTACAGGTCTGACAATCGCCTTTGTTGGAACTACTTTTCCACTACTTATCTCAGTCAGCGGAGGGGCGCCGGAGATAGGGAATATGGCCTTTGCATTCGCAAGCGGATTCACAGGGGTTATGTTCTCACCTGTGCATCTATGCTTTGTCTTAACAGGTGAGTATTTCAGTGCAGACAGGGGGAAAATCTATAAATACATGCTAATACCAAGCAGCATGGTGATGTTATCCGCTGTTATAATGTGGGTTGTTAAATGAAGCGACCTCTTATCGCAATAATCGGACGGCCTAACGTAGGGAAGTCCACCCTCTTCAACCGTATCATAGGAAAGCGTCTTGCAATTGTAGAGGACATGCCTGGTGTAACAAGGGACAGGAACTATTCCTATACCTCATACCGTGGACGTGATTTTATCCTCGTTGATACAGGTGGTCTTGAACCAGAGACATCAGATCCAATTCTATCACAGATGAAGACCCAGGCAGAGATAGCTATTAATGAGGCAGATATCATAATATTTATGATGGATGGCAGAGAGGGGCTTATATTATCTGATATGGAGATAGTTGATATACTGAGGAAAGTACATACACCTGTATTTTATGCAATAAACAAAGTAGACAGCATAAAGGTTGATGTGAACATATCTGATTTCCACAGACTTGGCGTGGAAAAGTTGTATGCCATCTCTGCTGAACATGGAAGGTGTGTGGATGATCTTCTGGATGATATGTATCTTTTATTACCTGAACAGGCAGAGGTGGAAAAGGGGGATGAATACCCTAAGATTGCTGTTGTTGGAAGGCCTAATGTCGGGAAGTCGACCCTGGTAAACAGATTGTCAGGGAAAGAGCGGCTTATAACAAGCCCTGTTCCAGGGACTACAAGGGATGCAATCGATACTGTGGTTACTTACAATAAAAAGAAATATTTATTTGTGGATACCGCCGGTATAAGGAAGAAGGCACATGTAGAGAGGGGAATAGAATCCTACAGTGTCATACATGCCTTACGGAGTATAGACAGGTGTGACATTGCCATACTTCTTGTAGATGCTGCAGAGGGTATTACATCTCAGGATTTAAAGATTGCAAGCTATATTGAGGAAGCAGGAAAGGGATATATCATAGGCATGAACAAGTGGGATCTGATAGAAAAGGATGAAAATACAATGGAACAATACAGAAAGGGTATAGGCCGGGCATATCCCCGTTTTTCCCATGTGCCTCTTATTTTTATGTCAGCCCTTTCGGGCAGTCGTGTTGCAAAGATATATAATGAGATAAATTCAGTGCTGGGAGAATACTCGAAAAAGATATCAACCGGAGAACTTAACAGATTTCTTGCAGCAATATCTAATCGGCTGCCATGTTCATCATACAAAGGGAGACCGGTTAAATTATACTATGCAACCCAGATAGGGATCCGCCCGCCCAGATTTCTCTATTTTGTCAACTATCCCGAGGCTATAGATAGAAATACTGTAAGATTCTTTGAGAATACTATGCGTGACAGGTGGGGATTCAGGGGTGTTCCTATACGTATAATAATCAGGAAAAAATAGTTATTTCTCAACTTTTCCGATTATGTTTTCAACACTGTCTGAAAAATATACATATGGAGTGTTTGAAGCCGTCGTAAGACTGATAATATTATTAAATCTTGCCTCATCCCTCTCTCCAGGTGTGAAAGAGGATTGACCAGTATTGCCTGAAAAAGTAAGTACCTCTCCTGTGTTCTTGTTTACCCTGCGGAGGACATTGTTACCTGTGTCAGCCACATAGAGATAATCACCATCAACTGTAATACCCCGAGGATACCTGAATCTTGAATCAAACCCAACTCCATCTAAATAACCCCCCTCCTTTGGCATTCCTGCGATTGTCTTCACCTGACCGGTAGTCCTGAGGATACGCCTTATTGTGTGGTTACCTGTATCAGTCACATAAAGCTAAGTACCGTCAGATGTAATACCCCTGGGGTCATTAAACCCTGCTGCAGCACCGGTACTGTCCGCAGTCCCGGGTGAACCTGTATTTGTAACATAGTCACTCAGACCTGCAACAAGACCAACATACCCCGTGTTAAGGTTAACCCTGCGGATCAGGTGATTTGAGGAGTCGGACACATACAGCACATTGTCAACAATACAAATTCCTCTGGGGTTATTAAACATTGGAAATCCGAATTCACTGTTCATGAAACCGGCAACACCCGGTGTGCCTGCCACAGTGGTTACCCCCACGGTTTCCTCCATGGTTTCAGGATTTGTAGATATAACGATCTTCCTGATGGTGTGGTTTCCTGTATCTGCCACATAGATATTGCCCTTACCATCTGCAGCAATGCCGATCGGACGATTAAATTGGGCTGAATAACCATCACTAGATCTGTGTCCTTTAGTAGACACTGTACCTGCAATAGTTATCAGTGGTATGCCTGAAAGGTTTTGTGCATCTATTTTTGTAAGGTTTGCCAGACTTGTTAAATCTAATTTTCGTATAATATGATTCCCCCTGTCTGCAAGATAGAATAGGTTCCCAACCAATTCCCCTCCTGATGGAGAGTTAGTCCGGATACCCTTATGTTCACTATATGAAAAGGTCATTGTCTCCCCGGTACTCATCTTCACCAATCTTATCAAGTTGCCCCCTGTATCCATTACATAAAGATACTTGCCATCTGTAACAATTCCAGTGGGCCCACTAAAAGCCGCTGTTTTACCTGTACCATCAGTAGAATTATTATACGCACTGGTACCTAAAGGCTGACCGGTGCATACGCGTTTTGTAACAGGGGAACCGGAAACCTCCTCAACCTCATCCACACAACTTACATCTCCTGCAAGAAGTGATACCTCACCCGTGGTAAGGTCTACCTTCCTCAATATATGATTTCCTGTATCTGATACATAGAGAATCTTATCATACCACACAATGCCCTCAGGAGAATTAAACAGAGGGGTACTTACTACATTATTCATAAGACTATCCACAAGACCACTACTGCCGCGTATACCGGCTACAGTCACTACTTCACGCGTCGTTAAGTCAATCTTTCTTATAGCATGATTCCCTGTATCCGCAACATACAGAAATATGCCATCAGTTGTTATATCACCAGGGCTGTTAAACCTTGCTATCCCGTTCAATGCCTTATCTGTATCTACTGAGCCTGCCTTGCCGCTCTCTCCTGCAAATGTTGTTATCTCTTCGGTTACAATATCAATCTTCCGTATTGTATGATTACCTGTGTCAGTTATGTAAATCTTATCTCCTATCCTCATACCCCTTTTGGGAGAATTAAATCTTGCATCCCGCCCTATTCCATCCAGTGAACCGGCCTCATCAGGATATCCGGCAAACCGGCGAACCTCACCGGTAGGAAGGTTCATCCTCCTTATCACATGATTGCCCGTATCAATAATATAAAGATTCTCACCCTCCTCATCCACTATTACATCTGTCGGAGAGTTAAATATGGCAGGACTTTCTGTACTATCAGAGGTGCCCGATATTCCAGGGGTTCCTGCTAAGGTAGTCACATCACTGGTTAATATATCTACCTTTCTTATCGTATGATTATATGTATCAGCCACATAAAGCACATCACCGTCTATTACTACCCCTCCAGGTGTGCTGAATCTACTCTCATCTCCCTTTGCGTCTGTGACACCAGAGTGAGAAGCCTTCCCAGCCACTGTAAGAATATCTTCTGTAAATATATCCACCCTGCGTATTATATTGTTCCCTCTATCCGCAACATACAGATAATCACCTGAAACAGTTAGATCAGCCGGACTATAAAACCTCCCTATACCAGGAGGACCATCAGCAAACCCGGAGTTGGGAGGCGTACCTGCGATTGTACTAACAGTCCCGTTTGATAAATCCAGTACGCGTATGGCCTCATTCCATAGATCAGCAATATAAAGGTGAGAACCTTTTACAGCAAGCCCATGAGGATAATAGAATTGCGCCTCAGTAAGAGTACCATCATGATAGCCGGCATTCTCAGCCTTTCCTATCAAGGTATAAACTTCTCCTGTAACCGGATCTAATCGCCTTATTGTATGATTGTATGTATCCGCAATATACAGATATTGCCCATCAGTGGTTATCCCGAGGGAAAAGTTAAATCTGGCATCCCCCCCGACACCATCAGCACTCCCACTCTGGGAAGGACTACCTGCTATGGTAACTGTATCACCACTGTTTTTATTAACACGTCTTATTGTAAAATTATTTGTATCTGCAATATAGAGATAATCCCCTAACAGTACAATGGCAGTCGGACTTCTGAAGAGTGCCTTACTGCCTGAGCCATCAGTAGAACCATATTGTCCACGTCTCCCAGCTAATGTTATAACAATATATGTGCTTAAATTTATTTTCCTTATGGCATGATTAAGTGTATCAGCTACATAGAGATACTCACCATCTGTCTCAATACCTTCGGGATAGGCAAATCTGGCAGCCTTTCCTGCCCCATCATCAACACCTGCTATCCCTTGATAACCTGCTATGGTAGAAACTGCATTTGTTTTAATATCTATCTTCCTTATTGTATGGTTATTCTGATCAGCAATATAGAGTGTATCACCATAGGCTGCTATCCCACGGGGAGAATTGAACCTTGCTACAGCCCCCTGGCCATCAGATGTACCAGGACCACCAGGCATCCCCGCCATTAACAGAACAGAACCCCCTGACAGACTTGAATTACCTTCCAGGACAGGTCCAACAGTACCGTATTCGTTGCTGCATCCTGTTATAACTAATATAAGGATACCTGCTGATATGCAGGTTAATTTGAGCTTATAAATCTGGTCTCTGACCATCAATTTTATAATTAAATGCAATAATTATACCATCTTATATTTTATTATCAAAAATGCTTGACGTCCTCCCATCATCTTGCCATAATATCAATCTGTTATGACAAGACTTGGTGTAAATATAGACCATGTAGCTACAATAAGGCAGGCAAGGGGTGGAAGAGAGCCTGATCCGGTTTCTACTGCCATACTCATTGAATCTGCGGGAGCTGAAGGTATTGTCGTCCATCTCCGGGAAGACAGGAGGCATATCCAGGACAGGGATCTCAAATTACTAAGAGAGATTGTTACCACACACCTGAACCTTGAGATGGCCCCTGTAAGTGAAATGGTAAATATCGCTCTGGACATAGGACCGGACCTTGTAACCCTCGTACCCGAACGCAGGGCAGAGCTCACAACTGAGGGGGGGCTTGATGTAATAAAACACAGAGATAAACTCAGGAAGATACTAAATAATCTTCATAAAAATAATATTCGTGTCTCAATCTTTATAGACCCGGATTCAAAACAGATTGAGGCTGCAAATGAAATTGGGGCAAAGATAATAGAGATACATACAGGAAGATATGCAGAATCCCATACAAAAGAAGGGCAAATTATAGAAAGGGAGAATATCTTAAATTCAGCTTTGTTTGCAAGAAACTTTGGAATGAATGTCTCAGCAGGACATGGCTTAAATTACAGGAATATTACATCTGTAGCAGCTATAAAAGAGATTGAAGAACTCAATATCGGACACAGTATTATCTCACGGGCTGTAATGGTGGGGATTGAACGGGCTGTAATGGAGATGAAGAAGCTTATTAACGAGGCATATGCTGTCAGGCATCTTGCCTGACACTTACGTCTCATCTTCCCATTATTCTTCTTACCTGTATAACCCCATTAATCTGCTCTATCTTCTGAATAACCTGCTGGAGGTGTGACAGGTCTCTTATATCAATAACAAAGTTGAGTATCGCCTTCTTGTCTTCTGTTGTAGAGATATCTGCATGACTGATATTGGCAGCAGAAGAAGTAATTGATGCTGAAACGTTTGCAAGAACACCGGGGCGGTCAATAGTTGAGACTGATATCTTAACAGGATAAGTGGCGAGCTCTGACACATCCCATTCAACTGAAACGAGACGTTCTTTATCATAATCCAGTTCATCGATATTTGGACAGTTGGAAGAATGAATTGATATTCCCCTGCCGCGGGTAATATATCCAATAATCTTATCCCCTGGAACAGGACTGCAGCATTTTGAAAAATGAAGGAGTATGTCATCAATCCCTTTTACCTTAACACCACCAGGTACCCGTGCCTTTCTTGGCGCCTCCTTCTCTTTAAGCTCCGCCTTCTCAACCTTGTCCGGGAATAGCCTTCTGATGATCTGCTTAGGTGATACCTTACCATAACCAACCAGGACATTTAACTCTTCAAGATCTTTAACGCTGAATTCACTGAACAGCTCTCCCAGACCTTCTGACTTTGTCATTGCAGAAAGGCTCACACCAATCCTCTGGAATTCCTTTTCAAGGATCTTTCGTCCAATGTCAAGGCTCCGTATACGTTCCTCAACCTTGATGATATGTTTGAGCTTTGCCCTCGCCCTCGGTGTCTTGACAAATTTAAGCCAGTCTTTACTCGGCACATGATTGGGGTTTGTTATGATCTCAACAGTATCACCGCTCTTCAGATTGTAGCGAAGGGGCACTATCTTACCATTAACCTTAGCCCCAACACATCTGTTACCTATCTCTGTATGAATAGCAAAGGCTAAATCCACCGGAGTAGCGCCTCTTATTAACTCCTTTACATCTCCTTTTGGGGTAAATACATAGACAACATCAGGGAACAGGTCAACTTTGATAGAGTCCATAAGTTGTTTACTATCAACCAGATCCTTCTGCCACTCGATCATCTGCCTGAGCCAGTTGTATATCTGGTTATCCTTTGTATCTATCCGGCCCCGGTCTTTGTATTTCCAGTGGGCTGCGATACCTTCTTCTGCTATCCTGTGCATCTCGTCTGTCCTTATCTGAAATTCTATCCTGTGACCCTTTGGTCCGATTACAGTTGTGTGAAGCGACTGATACATATTGGATTTTGGCACACCTATAAAATCCTTGAATCTGCCCGGTACAGGTGTCCATAATGAATGGATCAAACCGAGTATGGCATAACAGTTGACTTTAGTGTCTGTAATAATACGGATCCCGGTAAGGTCATAGATATCCTCAAATGGTATCCCCTGATTTTCCATCTTCAAATATATGCTGAAAAAGTGTTTTGTCCTGCCATATACCCCTGCCTTAAGTCCATAGGACTTCAGATTCTGCCTCATGATATCAATAACTTCCTCTATATATTTATCACTTTCAGCCTTTTTCAGCGCCACCTTTTGTGTCAGGTCTGCATATACATCAGATTTTAAATATCGCAGGGCAAGATCCTCAAGCTCTACCTTCATCCATCCAATTCCAAGCCGGTTCGCAATAGGCGCATATATCTCAAGGGTCTCCTCTGCTATCCTTTTCTGTTTATTCTGGGGCAATGGCTCAAGGGTCCTCATATTGTGAAGCCTGTCAGCAAGCTTTATCAAAATAACCCTTATATCCTTTCCCATTGAGATTATCATCTTCCTGAAGTTTTCAGCCTGTTTCTCCTCTTTTGACATGAACTCAACCTTGCTTATCTTTGTAAGACCCTCCACTAGATCAGCTATATCCTGACCAAACTTGTCCGCAATATCCTCATTTGTGATAAGACTATCCTCCAGCGTATCATGCAGCAGGCCGGCGACAATGGAAGATATATCCATCTTCATCCTGGCAAGTATCAGTGATACCTCTACAGGGTGTTTGAGAAAGGGATCACCCGATATACGCATCTGTCCTTTGTGTGCCTGGGCCGCAAACTCATACACCCGTCTTATCAGGCTAACATCGGCCTGGGAATTATATTCAAGGACCTTATTTATAAGATCTTCAACATTCGGCATATCTATTAACTTACCTCTTCACTCACCCTTATATCTTTCAACTTTAATTGTATACCATACATACCATTCCATAAATTAAGCTCTGGTGTGTATGCGATATCAATCTTCTCGCTCTTATTTATTATACCATTATAAGCCGTGGCCATGCTAAATCCTATACTGTCAAAATAGGCCCTTCCCTTTTTCAGCTTCATCTTTAAATGATCCCCTTTCAAAATCCTTGGCTCTGTTACTACGAGTCCCCTTGTAACTATAACAGGCTCAGGATTTGATATCCCATAAGGCGGGAGTATGGCCATCTCTTTAAGCAAGGGGAAATTGATATCTTCAATATCTATTTCAGCATCCATAATTATCCTGGGTACAAAATCTTCTTCTGCGAGGTTATTACCAACAATTGAGGATAACCTGTCGCGGAGCAGCGGGATATTATTCCCCTGTATAGTTAAACCTGCTGCATACTTATGACCGCCATATTTATCAAGAAGGTCATTACATTCTTCAAGTCCTTTGAATATATTGAATCCAGGTATACTCCTCGCGGACCCCTTTCCTGTACCGTCTTCATGGAGGGATATAAGGATGCAGGGCCGGTAAAACTCATCAACTATCTTTGATGCCACAATCCCTATTACACCCTGGTGCCAGTCTTTTGATGCCATTACAATCACATTCTCATTTTTTATATCCACCTCATTTAATATCTTAGTTCTTATCTCATTCTTTATCTTTGACTCAATCTTCTGTCTTTCCTGATTTATACGGTCAAGATAATCAGCAATATGTCTTGCATCTTCATGGTCACAGGTGGTAAGGAGTTTTACTGCAGCCTCAGCGCTGGATAAACGACCGGAGGCATTAATCCTGGGCGCAAGCATAAAGCCTACGGTACCAACTGTAACATCACCCCTTTTGACCCCGGCCACCTCCTTCAGCGCTTTTATCCCAACCCTCTTCCCTTCTGTAAGCAGCTCTAAACCCCTTTTAACAAGATACCTGTTCTCGCCTGTGAGTGGTGCAACATCTGCTATTGTACCGAGGGCTACGAGATCAAGGAAGGAATCCAGGCCGTTTGAACTGTTTAAGCCGTTTAAGCCGTTTAAACCGCTTGAACTGCTTATAGTCATATATATCGCCTGTACAATTTTAAAGGCAACCCCCACACCTGCGAGCCCCTTGAATGGATATATAGAATCGTGTCTGTTGGGATTAATTAATGCATAAGCCTCTGGAAGCTCTGCGGGCGGTTCGTGGTGGTCAGTTACGATCACATCTATACCGAGGTCCTGTGCCAATTTTACCGGCCTACTTGAAGAAGTCCCGCAGTCAGCAGTAAGAATTACAGTTGTATTACGGGACCTGGCCATTTGGACTGCGCTCTCATTGAGACTGTATCCTTCCCGTATCCTGTCAGGTATATATAAATCTGCATCAACCCTGTATCTTCTGAAAAACTCCAGATATAATGCGCTAGCAGTAACACCATCAACGTCATAATCGCCATATATAAGGATACGACTTTTCTCATGTATAGCCTTGATAAGACGGGACACAGCCTTTTCCATGTCATTAAGCAGAAAGGGGTCAAGCAGATTAGAAGGCGAGATATTCAGGAACTCGTTGGCAGAGGTTACATCCCGGATGCCCCTGTTAATAAGAATACGTGAGACAAGCGGTGTGATACTGAGCTCCCTGCTCAGACGAAGCTCAAGATCAATATCCCGTTCTCCTATCACCCACCGCTTTTTCATGTTGTTACCGTGAAAATTCACCCCCACCCCAACCCTCCCCCCTCAGAGGGGGAGGGTGAGGGTGGGGGGTGGTTTTCATTGTTGTCATGAACGTTTGGACCATTCTCAGGACTTTTTCTTCTTTCCTTTGCTGAGGAGAAGGAGGGGGCTTGCAACAAAGATCGATGAGTATGTA
>MHER01000079.1:12355-16290 GCA_001805205.1 Nitrospirae bacterium RIFCSPLOW2_12_42_9
GGAGGGCAAGAGAGAAATCATGAATAACCTCTCCACCAAAGATTACAAGTGCAACCAGCACGAGGGCAGTTGTGAGAGAGGTTATTATTGTGCGGCTGAGTACATGGTTGATGCCATTATTAATAATTACTTCTATAGGGTCTTTACGTCTCAGCCTGAGATATTCTCTTATCCTGTCAAAGACCACAACTGTATCTGTCAGTGAATAACCTGCAAGGGTCAGGAGTGCAGTAACTATCAGGAGATTCATCTCCTTTCCAAGGATAAAGAAAATGCCCATTACAGCAAGCACATCATGGAAAGTTGCAATGGCTGCTGCAATACCAAACCTTAACTCAAATCTAAAGGCAATATAAATAATGATACCTATCATGGATAAGACAACAGCAGTAATGGCATTCTTCTGAAGTTTTTTACCAACAGTAGGCCCTATCTCCATTGAAGTATCTACAACAAGGTTATTGTCCGGAAACTCCTGCCTGAAAATGGATATGACCTTGTCCGCTGCATGCTCATCAGCAGCAATGACGTTCTTGAGCCTGACAAGGAGTTTATTATCCATCGGGAACTCCTGCAGCTCTGCATCTTCAATCCCGTTTTTACTCAACGCCTCCCTCGCTGTATCTATCCTCACAGGTTTGTCAAACTTAACCTGCACAGCAGTTCCACCGCCAAAGTCTATACCTATGTTTGCATAACCAAGGAACATACCTATTACAGCAATTATACCGAGCAGACTTAATATCCCGGAAAACACAAAGGCATATTTTTTTAATCCCATGAAATCAACATTAGTATCACCAAGAATTTCCATGAATTTCATATACTCAACCTCTCCAGTTTTACCCTGCTATTTACAAAATCGTAGATAGCCTTAGTTCCGACCAGCGCTGTAAACAGGTTAATTATTATGCCAAGACTAAGGGTAACAGCAAACCCCTTTATTGGACCGGTACCGAATATAAATAATACAATGGCTGTAAGGAGTGTAGTGACATGGGAGTCAAGGATAGTCACTATTGCCTTATCATATCCTGAATCAATAGCAGAACGTACCGGCTTTCCAGCCTTTAATTCTTCTCTAATACGGGCAAATATGAGCACATTGGAGTCAACACCCATTCCAATTGTCAAGATTATTCCGGCTATACCCGGGAGTGTCAGTGTAGCATCAAGCGCAGCCAATGCACCTATCAATATAATAAGATTCAGGACCATGGCAAAATTTGCTATAAGCCCTGAAAGCTTATAGTAAATTACCATGAAAAGAAGTACAAAGATGCCTGCTATTATCGTTGCCTTTATCCCTTTCTCTATTGAGTCTTTACCCAATGAAGGACCTACTGTCAGATTCTGGATTATCTCCACAGGCGCCGGCAGAGCACCTTCACGCAATACAATTGATAGGTCTTTGGCCTCTTCCATAGAAAAACGCCCGGTAATCTGTGCCTTTCCTCCTGATATCCTATCCTGGATAACAGGGGCTGAATAAACATTCCCATCTAATACAATAGCAAGTCTCTTCTTTACATTCTCTCCTGTTATCCTGTCAAACTCCTTTGCCCCGATACTGTTAAATGTAATTGAAACAAATGGTTCATTCATATCAGGATCAATACTCACAGTTGCATCTGAAATCACATCCCCTGTCATCAGGGACTTTGATTTTAAAAGATATGGGATGGTCTGTCTAACAACCTTGGTTGCAGGATCAACCTCCTTACTAAAGAGTATTTCATCCCCTTCAGGGATCTCGCCTTCGATTGCCTTTCTAATATCTGCATCTTCGTCGACAAGTTTAAATTCGAGGATCGCTGTCTTTCCTATAAGTTCTATAACGCGTTTGGGATCTTTTACTCCTGGTAGTTGCACCAGCAATTCATCTGTCCCCTGCTGCTGGATAAGAGGCTCTTTAACACCGTACTGATCTATCCTGTTCCTGATCTTCTCTAAGGACTGGGACACTGCTGATTCTTTGATCCTGTCTTTCTCGGATGAACTTAATCTGAAGACTGCTTCACCCGGTTCATCCCTTTCATTAGAAAATCCAGGGTATTGTTTCTTTATCTCATCAATGATCTCTTTACCTTTTGTAGTATCTGAATACCTTATGACAAGATCAGAAATGTTTTCTGCCTTTGCTGATACTATATTTATCTTCTTTTCTGAAAAGATTTCCACAATATCATTAGCAACCCGGGCAACAGAATTTTCAACTGCCTTATCCCCCTGGACTTTAAAAACTATGTGCATCCCGCCCTGGAGGTCCAATCCGAGGGTTATGGGTTTTGATGGGAGTATACCTTTCCACCAGGCTGGGAAGGCTTTAAAACCTGGCAAGGATGGGAGAAAGAATAGTATGGCAAGGATTGTGGCCCCGGCAAGAAGTATAACCCTCCACTTTAATGTCTTTTTCATATGTCACTCACTCCTCTTTCCTCAAGTCCGTAATAGCGCTTTTAAGCATCCTCAACTTTACGTCAGTTGCTACCTGAAGTAGTATGGTATCTTTATCCACACTGACTATTGTACCAATAATCCCGGAATTTGAGACCACCTTGTCCCCTTTTTTTAAGTCCTCTATCATTGACTTGTGTTTTTTCCGTGCCTTCTGCTGAGGCATGATAACAAGAAAATAGAAGATTGGAAATATAAGAATTATTGGTAAAAATGACCATAATGCCCCAAATGGTGAGCTTGCCTGATCCCCTGCTGCATATGCCAGTGATATAAACATTAACATCTATCTCCCTCCTTTCGAATACTGTAAAACCTTTCCCTGAATTGAGAAATCCTCCCCTCCTCTATTGCCCCCCTTATAGCATTCATCAATCTCCCGAAGTAATGGAGGTTATGTATAGTATTGAGCCTTAATCCCAGTATCTCGCCTGACATAAACAAGTGCCTTAAATATGCACGTGAATATTTGGAGCATGTATAACAATCACACCCATCTTCAACAGGGGATTCGTCATCCTTATAACCTGCGTTCTTGATAATAATATGACCGGACTGAGTAAATAAATAACCCCTTCTTCCGTGCCGTGTCGGTACCACACAATCAAACATATCAATCCCGCGAATTACACCTTCTATAATATTCTCCGGCAGTCCCACGCCCATCAGATATCTCGGCCTGTCCGCGGGAAGCATTGGCACAGTCTGATCCAGGACACTATACATCATATCCTTTGATTCTCCAACGCTTAATCCACCTATTGCATAACCGTCAAAGCCTGTATTAACAAGTTCATTTGCACAATATTCCCGCAGATCTTTGAAAAAACCACCCTGCACCACACAGAAGAGTCCGGAGTCATACCTTTTGATCGCCTTTTTTGACCTCTCTGCCCACTGCAGGGTCATATCTGTTGATTCTTTCGTATATTCATATGTTGCAGGAAATGGTATACACTCATCAAGACATACAATAATATCTGAACCTATAGTCTCCTGTATCTCTATAACCATCTCAGGTGTAAAGATATGTTCTGACCCGTCAATCGGAGATTGGAATATAACACCATTACCTGTAATCTTTCTCAATTTTGCAAGACTGAAGACCTGATAACCCCCGCTATCAGTAAGTATGGGGCCGTCCCAGCCTGTAAACTTATGTAATCCTCCAAGGCTTGCTATCAGCTTACTCCCGGGTCTCAGATAAAGATGAAATGTATTACCAAGAATAATCTGTGCACCACTGTGTCGTACTTCTTCAGGTGTAACGCCTTTAACAGAACCTGAAGTACCAACAGGCATAAACGCAGGGGTATCAACTATGCCATGTGTGGTGGCAAGCCTGCCGAGTCTTGCAGAAGTAAGAGAATCCTCTTTCAAAACATTAAATTTCACCCGAAAATCCTTGTTGTTTGCCTAACATAAGCCATATATTAGGGTCTTTAATTACATATCTTAAAAACTCATTAATGGTAAAA
>MHER01000080.1 GCA_001805205.1 Nitrospirae bacterium RIFCSPLOW2_12_42_9
ACTACCTCTTCCAGGGAGGCCACCCTTTTATAATATGTAATAAGAGAATCAAGATATTCTATCTTCGTCTTCTTTAATACACGCTCAGTGTCCAATAAGGTAAGAAAATCCACATTTCCAGACCGGTAGTTTTTCAATGCTGAGTCTAATGAGAGCTCTGCCTGTGGAATAAGGCTCGTTTCATAAAGAGTCCTGATCTTATCCGCTGTCTCTACCTTGATTACCCATTCTTTTACCCGTGCAGTTTTTATGTTCTCTTCAGCTTTGAGCCTGAATTTTAGTGTATCCACCTCATTTGAAACCTCTGCCGCCTGATTATCATACTTACCCCTCCAGAGCGGGATATTAATCTGGAACATGGCATCCCATGCATCAAACCTGCCGTCCCGCTGTATGGGTGCAACCCCTAACATGAAATCAGGATAGTAGTTCTTTTTGGAAAGTTCAGCTTCAGTCTCCTTTATCCTGATCCCATACCTCGTCATCTGAATGTCAGGATTGATCTCAATGGTCTTTCTTATAAGCTCATCGGGCCTTATCTCAACCCTGTCTTTAGATATCCCCTGGGGTTCTGAAAGGTAGATATCCTGCGGCTGATTTAAGAGCGCCTGGAGTTCAGCCTTAATGACCTCTCTTTCAGCGTTAAGATTGATCGTTTCATTTATAAGCATGGTTACTTCAACCTGGGCCTTTATAATATCCTGCTGTGAACCCTGGCCTGTGGCATATCGGATCTCAGCGATCCGTATCATATTGCCGAGAAGCTCTTTTATCTCTTTGATAATCTTTATTGATTCTGTTATATAGATATAATCGTAATACATCTCCTTGACCATCTTTATTATCTCAAGTTCCTTTGCCATTAACTCAGCCTCTGCCATTAAAATCTCTGTAAGTGCAGCCTTTTTCTGGAGGGAGAGTTTTCCGGGAAAAGGGAACATCTGACTTATCTCATACTTAGTCTGCATGGCATTACCAGGGGTTGGAACAGGGTTTTCCTTTGAGATGTCCATCATCTCTATTCTAAGCAGGGGGTCATCGAGTACACCTTCAGCCCTTGCCCGTGCCTCTTTTGTCTTGATATTCTGTCGCAGTGATTGTATCTCCAGGTTGTTGCGTCTTGCCTCTTCTATCAGCTTTTTCAGAGAAAGTGAATCTTCAGCAATAGCTAATGCCGGGGCCAGGAATGTTCTCAGTATTAAGAAAGCAGAAAAAATAAGGATGAAGCGCAACGCAGCACACCCGGATGGCACCCGGCTTTTTACGAAGTTGTCAATATTATTTAACCTCATAACTGAAGGGGAAGTTCAATCTTTTTTTCTCAACATCTACTGTAATATTAAAACTGTATTTACCTTGCATTGACATATCCAGAGTATTCATAAATGAGAAGAGCTCACCCATCTTCATACCAGGAAGATCCTTTTCGATCTTTCTTCCATCAGGACTAATAACAGCAACCCTTACCCTTGCCTGAGTTATGACCTTATCCGTCTTTTCATCTGTCAAATAGAGGTCGAGCATGCCCATTGAAGGTTGAACCTTGAAACGTCCCTTTATCCCATCAACAACCTTTGTCTCCCCTTCCATTTGATGTTCCATTTTATGATCCTTTTGTGCCATAGCCGGGGTGATAAAGATTAAAAACAATAGAAAAAAAATAATACTAAAGGAAATTCTCCTTTTCATATTGATACCCCCTAAATTTAATAAATTTCCTCAGGCAACTAACCTTAAATATATTCTACGCCGTGTAGAATGTCAAGCATTATATTGAATATACAGGAACTATTGGTTAAAATAGATTTATTAATGAATACGGGTCTAACTAAATTTATATTCCGGTTTATATCCTTTTTTGTCATTATCCTGATAATTGTTTCTACAGGTACAGTATTGTGGGTCCATAAGTTAGCAAAGGAGATCCCGCCGGATAAGGTTATTACGGATTTCTCGCATAATGCTGTAACAACAATATATGACAACAATGGTTATTTTCTGACGTCTATCCAGGAAGATAAAAAACAGATATGGGTTCCCTTAACTCAGATATCTGATTCCATTAAAAAGGCTATTGTTGCTACTGAAGACCCCTATTTTTTCAGGCATAGCGGTATAGACTACAGACAGACATGGGAGGCAGTAAAAGATAACCTGAGGCTCCGGAGGCTTGTTAGAGGGGGGAGCACCATCACCCAGCAAGTGGCAAAGAATATCTACCTCTCAAGTGAGAAGACCATTACGCGTAAAATAAAAGAATATTTTCTGGCAAAGAGGATGGAGACATTACTTCCGAAGGAGAGGATTATAGAGATGTATCTTAATGAAATAGGATGGGGCTATGGTATTTACGGGGTTGAGCTCGCCTCAAGATTTTACCTGGACAAACACGCAAATGAAGTCAATACATCGGAAGGAGCCTTTCTTACTGCTATGCTCCGCAATCCGGCATACTACAATCCATACAAGAAAATGGAAAGCATAATGAAAAGGCAGCAGCTTGTTCTTAAGCTCATGTTAAGACATAACCTTATTTCACAGGAGGAGTATGATAATGCCATTTCTCAACCTATTGAACTGAGACGGGACAAACCGCATAAAAGGTTCACACAAATCGGCCTTGACAGGCCAAACAGCTTAAGAGATACACCCCCATGTTATGCGGGGTTGATTGAAGGATATTTATACAAAACCTTTGGAAGGGATCTACTGTATAACGTTGGTTTAACAGTAAGAACTACACTCGATAATAATCTCCAGAATAAATTGGATGATATTATTGATGAAATAGATCAGGTAAATAAAGGTTCCCTTAAAAGAGCCTCTGATAAAATAGGATTGTTATTGGACGAAGGAGATAAAGTAAGGGCCATTGGATGCACTGAGAAGGGGGATGAGGTTACAGGATGGATAAAGAGGCTTGGCATACCCTATAATTCATACAGATATGAGATTAAATTTATTGATAACATAGTATGGAAAGATATTCTATTAGTCCATACAGATGAAGATAGGTTATTGTAAATGTACGAATATTAGGGTAGAATACATAAATTCTTGTAAATAGAAAGGAGATTTCAGCAGTGTTATTAAAACAGATAAAAATGCTGTATCTATTGATGGTTGTTGGTATTATAGGAGCAACTGTAGTTACCCCCCCAACAGCCGCTGCAGAGCTAACTGCAGATCAGATTGTTGCAAAATCAGAAGGGGTGTACCCTGGTATGGATGCCCAGTCCAAGCTCACCTTTACAATCCGGGATCCTGATGGAAAGGAGAGAAAGGTTATTTTACGCCGTTATTGGAAGAACTACTCTGATGATGAGGACATAGACTCCAAGGTGCTTGTATTCCATGAATATCCACCGGATACCAAAGGGACTGTGTTCATGGTATGGACTTATAAAGCCACAAAACACAGACCGGAAGAGATGTGGATATACCTTCCTATTCTTAAAAAGGTACAGAAGCTGCCGGAACACCCTGACGAGATATTCAGCGGTGCAAATCTCAAACCTGGCGATATGATATCAAGGGATGCAAGTCTTGACAGACATAAACTCCTGCGCGAGGAGACAATAGAAAACCAGTTATATTATGTGATAGAGAGTGTGCCAAAGGAAAACAACCCTGATTATAATTATGGAAAGGTCGTCAGGTGGATAAAAAAGAATGATTTCCTTAAGGAAAGGGTTGACTATTATTCTACGGACGGGGCATTACAGAAGACACAGCTTATCACATGGAAAAATCTTAAAAACGCTTTTATATGGGAAAAGGTTATTATTAAGAATGTCAGGACAGATGTTCAGACTATCCTTAGTATAAGTGATGTAGAGATAGATAAAGGATTATCAGACAAGATATTCTCAGAGAGGACCATGATATCCGGTAAGGTGAGATAACATGGAGAATTCAGAATCAAGCTCAAAAAGGTCAGGACTTCAGAAAAGACTCATCATATCAACCCTCGCAGTTAGTTTTTTAGCGGGATTGATGGTGCTGGGCCTGATATATTACACAGGTAAGTCTGCGCTTAAGGAGACTATAGGTGCAACCTTCCGTGAGCTTGCAGAGACTGTAAGCAACAACATAGACCTTTCAGTTGAACATCATATTGAGGAATCAAGGCTTCTTACTTCTGCACAAAGCATCCTGTCATCTGTGGAAGATGCAAACCTGCTTTATGAAGGTCAGACAGAAGATGAGATTAAAAAGAGGATCCTGGAGATAGAGACCAGATGGACAGGGGCAGTCGGAGTAAATGCATATCTGTTCGAGGTACTTAATAACAGGGCAACGGATTATCTGAAAGAATTTATGAGAAGTGGTGAGCAGGGGATGCATAATATTATAATGGTTACTAATGAAAGAGGTGCTGTTGTCGCTGCCACAACAAAACCCGGACATTACTATTACGGAGATCAGAAGTGGTGGAGGTCTGCATACAACAACAGTATAGGGGCTATCTATGTAGGTGATGTCCACATCAGTGATGAATTCGGCACGAAAACCTTTGATATAGCAACCCCTGTGATTAAAGGCGGAAAGGCCGTAGGCGTGCTGCTCATGTCGCATAATGTTGATATCTTCTTTAAGGCCATTACCACAGCAAAGGTGGGCAATACAGACCATGTTATGCTGGCAAACTCTGATGGGGAACTACTTTTCTCCCCTGTTCCGACGTCAAAAGAACAGAAGATCGACAAGGGATTACTGGAAGATATTGCAAAGGAACAATCAGGCTGGATTACCACAACAGCAGATGTACATTACCCTGGAAAGCAGTCTATAGTAGGGTATTCACCTGTGAGGATTACTTATACTCTTGGAAAAGATAACATAGACGGTAAGCGCTGGTATGTACTGACCAGCCAGGACCCTAAAGAAACCTTCATGCCTGTATTCTCTCTTCTGCTTAGAATAGGGATTGCCGGTCTGTTTGGAGCAGGCTTTATTATCGTTCTTGGATACCTCAATACAGGGAAGATTATCAGGCCTGTTAAGGAACTTCAGAAAGGGGCTGATATTATTGGATCAGGAGACCTTGACTACAGAATAACCATAAACACAGGGGATGAGATAGAAGACCTTGCGACAAAGTTTAATGATATGTCTGCAAAGCTTAAGCTCTTTTATATAAAACTGGAAGAGATGGTAAAAGAAAGGACAAGAGAACTCGAACAGAGGAGTGAAGAGATCTCCATACTCTATTCAATTGTTACTACACTAAATCAGTCCCTTGATATCGAAAGGACATTTTCAGAGGCATTGAAGACTTTAATAGATGTGATGAAGGCCGATGCCGGTGCAATATGGATGCTGGACAACAGGAGGAGGGCCTTTGCGATAGTGGCATCCGCAGGTATTGATTTAAACCAGGCGAGAGAACAGAGGCTCTCTGAACTTTTTGAGTATATCGGGGATAAGATAATAAACACCGGTAAACCCTGGACCTCTGAGAATCTTACAGTAGATGAACGTATCGAGGGTTTTACTGTGTCTGAGGAAGACTATATTGCTATTGTTGGAATCCCATTGAAGTCAAAAGACAAGGTGCTTGCCATAATGTATCTTCTAAATAAAAATATCAGGGCTCTTACATCGAGAGAGGAGAATATGCTCCTTTCCATAGGGAGCCACATAGGGATTGCAGTTGAAAACTCTCTCCTCTTTGCAAAACTACTCAGACATGATGAGCCAGAAATAACCGGATAAGATGCCTGAGTATAATATCAAACAGATAGTTCCACCATCCTGGTGTTTTACATGTGAAGTATGCTGTCGTTTCCCGGAAAAAGAGAGCTTTCTTGCACCCTATTTTACAAGTGAAGAGATTGCATTAGCTGGAAAAATTGAAGGATTTAAGGAAAAGAAGAAAATCTCCGCCGGCTGCAAGATAACCCTTTATCCATATAAAGAAGGATACATATGCCCGGCCTTTGATCCTGTAATTTCTCATTGTAAGATATATGATCATCGACCGGTTGACTGTATGTTATATCCATTTGCAATAATGTGGAATGAGACAGACGATAAGGTAATACTGGGTGTTGATAAAAAGTGTCCATTTATAACATCACACATTGGAGATAATATCCTCAGGAAGGCATCCGACGATATTGCATCAATCATAGAATCATCCCCGCTTCTTGACATCATAATTTCAAACAAAGAGCTGATAGGCCCCTATCAGGAAGATGTGGTGCCTCTGATAAAATTAGCAAAGCTCACTGATATGATAATTCCAGCATCACGTGGAACAAGATTATAAAAAAAAATATATCCGGGATATTAAACCTCTCGTATTAAAAGACAGGCCCTTCATTGATAAAATACTCCTGAAAACAGATACCTTTCTTTCTGCCTGCACATTTGTCACTCATTATATATGGAAAGACCATTTTCAATATTACTGGAGGATTATAGATGGATATCTATGTTTATTCGCACAATATGATAATTGCATCTACATGCCGATACCGCCGGTGTTATGTCAGGCAAATCAATCAGAAAATACCCGTGATTTTCAGAAGATAATATCTACAGTCTTTTCTATCATGGATCATCTCAACAATAATAAGACAATCTCACGCATAGAAAATATAGATGAACATCAGAAAGGACTGTTTCTTTCTAATCGATATGAAGTCAAAACAGGGGAAACAGAATATCTCTACCTTCGTGAAGATCTTATTAACTTAAAGGGTGATCCTTATAAATCAAAGAGG
>MHER01000081.1:0-2452 GCA_001805205.1 Nitrospirae bacterium RIFCSPLOW2_12_42_9
ACCTATACCGACAGAAATGTCCAAAAAGGCAAGGACTATGACTACAGGCTTGAAGCTATTAAAGCGATAAATAAATCCGCCCTGCGATAAAATGTTTCCTTCTTCAAAAGTAATAATCAACTTCTTTATGACTAATTTCACGACTAATTTCCTTGACCACCAGTAAACCATCTGATAGGATATATTTATCCTTCCAGGAGGTTTTTAAATCTTAAGGAAAAGACAAGGCTGACCTACGAAGATTACTCAGCACTCCCTGATGAAAAACGTTATGAACTTATTGAAGGAGATCTGTACATGGTTCCTGCCCCGGATTTTTATCACCAGATTATCTCAAGGAATATAGAATTTCTGCTATGGGATTTTGTGAAGAATAATGACCTTGGAATAGTTGTAGATGCCCCTGTAGATGTATTACTGTCGCCTGAAGATGTACTACAACCTGATATACTATTCATATCCAATGAAAGAAGACACATTATAACCGAGAAAAATGTCGCCGGTGCTCCTGATCTGGTGATAGAAATTCTCTCACCTTCTACACAGGAGCGGGATAAACTGGTCAAGCGCAACATTTATGCCTGTTATGGTGTAAAGGAGTACTGGATAGTTGACCCATTAACAAAATCTATAGAAGTCATGACCCTCAGTAGAGAAGGAGTTAAGTTATACGGGATATTTTTAAAAGAAGATACCTTAACCTCCCCCCTTATCGATGGCCTTTCTATCCCACTTCATGAGGTCTTTGAATAGATTTCTTGTCTGTTGACGCTCCCTCATGATTTGTGTTACTATTTAGAACATTTTTAAACCATATTAAAAGGGCGATTTGTGAAGATTTCTGGTGCAGAAATACTGTTGGAATCATTAAAGAGGGAAGGGGTGGATACCATCTTTGGCATCCCTGGCGGAGTGGTATTACAGATATTTGATGCCCTCTATAATTTTAAGGATATAAGATTTATACTCACCAGGCATGAGCAGGGTGCTACCCATGCTGCAGATGGCTATTCGAGGGCAAAAGGAAAGCCAGGTGTTGCCCTTGTGACCTCAGGACCCGGTGCTACCAATACAGTTACCGGGATTGCCAATGCCCACATGGACTCCATACCTCTTATTGTAATTACCGGTCAGGTGGTAACACGGATGATTGGAAATGATGCCTTCCAGGAGGCTGACATAGTTGGAATAACAAGACCGTGTACAAAGTATAACTTTCTTGTTAAGAACGTTGATGAACTCGGCCAGACTATCAAAGAGGCATTCTATATTGCAAAGACAGGACGGCCCGGGCCTGTACTAATAGACCTTCCAAAGGATGTATCCGGTGCAAGGACCGAATTTGTATACCCGGAAAAGATATCCATGAGGAGTTATAATCCCACATATTTCGGGAATAAATGGCAGATCAAACAGGCAGCACAGGCAATTGCAAGGGCAAACAGGCCTGTTATATATGCAGGCGGTGGTGTTGTCCTCTCAGAGGCTTCTGGAGAGTTGAAGATATTTTCAGAATTTAACCGGATTCCTGTTGCACTTACACTGATGGGGCTTGGCGGATTTCCTGGTACACATCCATTATTTTTAGGCATGCTCGGTATGCATGGTACCTATGCAGCCAACATGTCTGTTCACGATTCAGACCTTGTGATAGCTATTGGCGCAAGGTTTGATGACAGGGTTACAGGGAGGGTATCAGAATTTGCACCAAAGGCCAAGTTTATCCATATAGACATTGATCCGACCAATATCAGGAAAAATATCCATGTAGATATACCCATAGTTGGAGATGTCAGGAATGTCCTTATTGAATTGAATAAGGAATTAAAGGGTATGGAGGAGGATAGGGGAAAGTGGCTCAAGGAGAGAGAACCCTGGTATAAACAGATTAAGGCATGGGAGGATGAACACCCTCTAAGTTACAAAAAGAGTAACAAGGTTATTAAGCCGCAGTATGTTATTGAGAAGATATATGAGTTAACCGGCGGTGATGCAATTGTTGCCTCTGACGTAGGCCAGCATCAGATGTGGGTGGCACAGTATTTTAAATTTAACTGTCCAAGGACCTCTATTACATCAGGTGGTCTTGGCACTATGGGATTTGGTCTGCCTGCTGCGATAGGTGCCCAGGCAGCATGCCCGGATAAGCTTGTCTTTAATGTGGCCGGTGATGGAAGTTTCCAGATGAATAGCCAGGAGATGGCAACTGCTGTGACTAACAATCTACCTGTAAAGATCGCTGTTATTAACAACGGGTACCTCGGCATGGTCAGGCAGTGGCAGGAATTGTTTTTTAACCGTCACTATTCAGGCGTTAATCTGGGTGTGTCGCCGGATTATGTTAAGCTTGCTGAGGCATATGGTGCAACAGGGCTCAGGGCCAAATCGCCCTCAGAGGTAGAGGGTGTTATAAAAGAGGCAATCCGTATTAAAGGGCCTGTGTTGATGGACT
>MHER01000081.1:2473-5959 GCA_001805205.1 Nitrospirae bacterium RIFCSPLOW2_12_42_9
ATGTGTTTCCAATGGTACCTGCCGGTGGTGCTAATGCAGAGATGATCTTTTCAGAACCATCAAAGAGTTAGAAAGCCAGGTCATCAGGTAAGAAGGAGAAGAAAAACTCTATCCTTCTTGCATAACTTTCCGGAGATTAAGGACTTATGGAACATATTATCAGTGTACACGTTGAGAATAAATTTGGCGTCCTTTCAAGGGTTTCCGGACTCTTCAGCGGAAGGGGATTTAATATAGAGAGTATATCCGTTGGAACGACTTTAGATCCGTCAACCTCCCAGATAACCATAGTAACAAAGGGAGAGGATCGTATTATAGAGCAGATAATAAAACAGTTGAATAAACTTATAGATGTAATAAAGGTTGTTGACCTTACAGAAAAGGATTATATAGTGAGGGAGACCGCCCTGATCAAAATACATACGAGCAGGTCTGAGGACAGGGGTGAGGCGCTCAGGATTACTGAGATATTCCGGGCAAAGGTTATAGATACTACTCCGACCACATATACTATTGAAATTACCGGTGATGAGAATAAGATAAACGCCATAATAAACTTGTTGAGGCCTCTCGGGATTAAGGAGATTGTAAGGACAGGCAAGATAGCGATAGCAAGGGAAGAGATGAAGGCCCCTGTGATTCAGGAGGCGAGACGGGTTAAGGCATGAATACAGGCAGCAGTTTACTATCAAAGGAGGCGGAATGAATATATTCTACGATAAAGATGTTGAGCTTAAACATATCAGGGGGAAAAAGATCGCAATAATAGGGTATGGCAGCCAGGGGCATGCCCATGCAAATAATCTCAAGGGATCAGGTGTTGATGTTAAGGTCGGTTTGAGGGAAGGAAGGTCATGGAGGAAGGCAGAGGCTGCCGGGTTTAAAGTCCTTTCAGTTGCTGAGGCTGTAAAACTATCTGATGTTGTGATGATACTTGTGCCTGATGAGCTTCAGGGTGACCTCTATAAAGAGGAGATAGCCCCGAATCTAAAGAGCGGGTCGTATCTTGCGTTTGCGCATGGGTTCAATATACACTTCGGGCAGATTGTACCTGATTCATCTATAAATGTATTTATGGCAGCACCAAAGGGGCCTGGACATCTCGTGAGACATGAGTATTCAAAGGGGAGCGGTGTACCTACCCTTATTGCAGTATATCAAGACCCTTCCGGTAACACAAAGGATGTTGCCCTTGCCTATGCATCTGCCATTGGCGGCGGGAGGGCCGGTATAATTGAGACCAACTTTCGCGAAGAGACAGAGACAGACCTGTTTGGTGAACAGGCAGTCCTGTGCGGCGGCACAACAGCCCTGATAATGGCAGGCTATGAGACCCTTATTGAAGCTGGATATTCCCCTGAGATGGCATATTTTGAATGCCTCCATGAACTGAAGCTGATAGTAGACCTGATCTATCAGGGGGGTATCTCTAACATGAGATATTCTATTAGTAATACTGCCCAGTATGGTGACCTTACCAGGGGCCCGAGGGTTATTAACCATGAGACCAAAAAGGAGATGAAGCGTATACTTGAAGAAATACAGAGTGGAAAATTTGCAAGGGAATGGATATTGGAGAATAAGGCCAACCGCCCTGTGTTTAATGCCCTTACTAATAGAGGGGAAGAACATCATATAGAACAAGTGGGGGCAAAACTCCGCTCCATGATGCCATGGCTTTCCAGGGATAAGCTGGTGGACAGGGAAAAGAATTAGCTTTGGAATGGGGGAATAAATATATAGATGGATAGAAACCGGATCCCTGTAGCTGTAGATGGGATCCCATATGCAGTAGTCTCAGGGTTTGTGACCATCCTATTATATCTGTTTGACTGGACCATACCGGCTATCTTATTTTCTGTACTGACTCTGTTTATTATATGGTTCTTCAGAAACCCTGAGAGAAGGGTACCGGGGGGGAACAATGTTGTAATATCTCCTGCTGATGGGAAGATAATTGATATAAGTGAAGGGGTTGAAGGCAGAATACTGAAGAAGAAGATGGTCAGGATCAGTATATTTATGAATATATTTAATGTACATGTAAACAGGATACCATGCTCAGGAAAGATTTCCGGCATATTTTATAATCATGGTAAATTCATATCAGCCAACAGGGATAAGGCATCCCTTGAGAATGAACAGAATGCAGTATTACTTGAGACATCTAATGGTGATAATATCCTTTTTGTCCAGATCGCAGGGCTTATTGCAAGGCGTATAGTCTGCTGGTTAAAAAAGGGTGATAATGTTGAAAAAGGTCAGAGGTTTGGTTTGATAAAATTCGGCTCAAGGGTCGATGTATATCTTCCTGACGGAGTAGATATAAAGGTTTCATTGGGAGAAAAGGTAAAGGCAGGGGAGAGTGTCCTCGCTTTTTTAAAAAGATAAAATGAATAATAAATCCCCTAAGAAGATAGGTGTATTTATACTGCCGAGTCTGTTTACCTCGGCAAATCTGTTCTGCGGCTTCTATTCTATTATCTCAGTAATGAAGTCGGATTATACAACTGCTGCAATTACCATCCTGCTCGCAATGCTTTTTGATGCCTTTGATGGGAAGATAGCAAGGCTTACAAACTCTGCAAGCCGTTTTGGTGTTGAATATGACTCACTTGCAGACCTCGTATCTTTTGGTGTTGCGCCAGGACTGCTCATATATACATGGGCATTAAATGGTTATGGGAAGCTTGGATGGCTTGCTGTGTTCTTATTCGTTGTATGCGGTGCCATGAGGCTTGCAAGATTTAATACACAGGCAGGGAATGTTGAAAGCAAACATTTTACAGGTCTCCCTATTCCTGCTGCAGCGGGTCTGATTGCATCAACTGTTATATTTGATAACCACATACTTGGCATGGGGAAAGAGGTAAGGCCGATTGTAATCCTGGTAGTAACATATATAGTTGCCTATCTGATGGTGAGCAACATTCAATACAGGAGTTTTAAAGACATCCATCTGAGGGAGAGGAAGCCATTATCAACCCTCATAGCAGTTATTATGATACTTATTATTGTTGTTGCAGAACCTCATATCATGCTCTTTGGATTATTTTCTCTTTATGCATTTTCAGGTCCTGCAGAAAGATTTCTTATACCTGCAATTAAGGGTATTAGTAAAAAATTACATTTGGGAAAGACAGATGTCACGCAAGATTAGAATATTTGATACAACACTCAGGGATGGTGAGCAATGTCCAGGGGCAAGCATGAACAAAGAGGAAAAGCTTACTGTTGCAAGACAGCTTGCCAGGCTGAATGTTGACATAATCGAGGCGGGATTCCCCATTGCATCAGAGGACGATTTTGAAGGGGTCAGGCTGATAGCAGGCGAGGTAAAGGGTCCTGTGATTGCCGGCCTTGCAAGGGCAAGGAAAGAGGATATTGAAAGGGCCGGAGAGGCGTTAAAGGCTGCTGAAAGGTTACGTATACATACATTTATAGCAACCTCTGAAATACATATGCAGAGAAAACTCAGGATGGATA
>MHER01000082.1 GCA_001805205.1 Nitrospirae bacterium RIFCSPLOW2_12_42_9
CTTCCTTCATCTATACAAAGAATTACAGCCTCTATGATTATGGCCCCGCACACCCAATGAAGACTCTACGGCTCAGGCTCTGCTACGAACTTCTTGAGGCATACAAAATATTTCAATATCCAGGTGTTAAAATCATTGAGCCAATCCCTGCTGACATATCAGATGTGATTGCCATACATGATGATGGGTATATTAAAGCCCTCAAGGCCATAAGTACAAACCCGGCTGATCCCTCATTATACTCTTATGGTCTCGGGTTCGGTGATAACCCGGGGTTCAAGGGTGTATACGACTGGTCAATGCTCTATACCGGCGGCTCAATACAGGCTGCAAAGATGGTGAGCTCGGGAGAAGCTAATGCCGCCTTCAATATAGCCGGGGGCCTGCATCACGCAATGCCTGAAAAGGCCTCAGGTTTCTGCTATATAAACGATGCTGCTGTTGCAATAAATCATCTGTTAAAACAGGGGAAAAGGGTTGCATATATAGACATAGATGCACATCATGGCGATGGAGTACAGCATATCTTCTACAGCACTGATAAGGTCCTTACAATCTCTTTCCATGAAAGCGGCGAGTTCCTCTTTCCAGGCACAGGCTATGCAGAAAACATTGGCACAGGAGAAGGGATGGGTTATTCTGTAAATCTGCCATTTTATCCTGGCACTGGAGACAGTGTATTTGTCTGGGGTTTTGAGCAGATCGTTCCGCCATTAATTGAGGCTTATAAACCGGATTTCATTGTGACCCAGCTTGGCGTGGACTCTATGGCAACAGATCCTCTTGCCCATCTCATGCTGACTACAAATGGTTTTTGCGCAATGATTGAGAGGATGAGGTCCTTTAATATCCCCTGGATAGCATTAGGCGGAGGAGGATATAATCTATCTAATGTGGCACGTGCATGGGCACTTGCCTTCAGCATTATGTGCAGCATAGAACTCCCTGACGAAATTCCAGGTATCTGTGTGGATAAACTTAAAAGGTTTGGACTGGAAGGTACAACCCTGAGGGATAAGGAAACAATATCCGGTGATGAGGAAACCACAAGGAGATGGGCTGAGGAAAAGGTCAGTTATATCCAGAAAAGGATATTCCCTTTGCACGGATTATAATAGATGTAGGGACAGACCTAAAGGTCTGTCCCTACATCAGGTTTTCAGGAGAACATATATCTTTAAATTTACAGAAAAGACAGCATGGGACAAAATAATATTAATGGCCTTTACCTTCATTATATTTCTCTGTATATCCTATGCCTTCAATGCCCGGACCAATCACATCGCATATGCAGAAGCCACGGAACCTGTTGACATCCCATCTTCCTTTCTTTCTCTCCAGCTTGAGGGTGACCCATCTGTAATATTATTTGAAAAAGGAAAGGTTCTATATAAACTGAAGGCATACAGGGAGGCAGCGGAGTTGTTATCCCAGATTGAAAAGGATGCACCACAGGATATGCCGCAGGATACAATCAATGAATCCCTCTATTTAATGGGCGTAAGTCTCATGAAGAGCGGCAACTATCTGGAAGCCCTCTCATCTATTGAACAAATCCAGGACAAAAGCAGGTTCTATTTATATGGCCTTTATACAAAGTCGATGGTAAAACTCAACCTTGGCAGGGATAGAGAGGCCATGGAACATCTCGAAGGGGTAATAAAAGTCTCAACCTCATTAACTGCCAAGGACAATCAGAATAGTATTGCAGAAACCATTTTACAGAAGGCGCATTTAACATTAGGTTTCCTCTATCTCGACAGGAACAACCCCGCTGAGGCATTAAAACACTTTGCAGCTATTCCATCAGAAAGCCCTTTCTATATGAAGGCCTTATATGGATCTGGCTGGGCCTATGCTGATATGGGGAGGTGGGTGAGGACCGTAGTATACTGGGAAGAACTGGCCTATCTCTACCCCGAAAGTAAATATAGCAGGGATGTCATGCCTTATATAGGGCATTCGTACACCACCCTGAGTGCCTATGGAAAGGCCCTTGAGCAGAATGGCGTTGTATTGAAGTATTACGATAATATGTTAAAAAGGCTGTCAGAAATCGAGAAGGATATAGAGGGGAAGGATATTGAGTCAATGACAAGGGCTATAGAAATATTGGGTGATAAAGAGCTTCTGAACAAAATCGACTTATATAATGGCCTCTTATATATGGAGGAATACCTTATGGGAAGCGGGGCAGGGGTTATTTTTGAGATAACAGATTTAATAGATACATCCAATAAAAATAGAAGAGTATTAATTGATACTATCCATAAAAGGCTTCTCCAAAAGATTAATGACTTAAGACAACAACTCCTTGCAGAATCGATTAATACAACTCTTGAGATAGGGCGTAACCTGAGAATGGAAGGGGGAGGAGAGATCAATATTGATATGATCTTTGAATGATGATACCAAGGGTTTTATTGTTAATCATAATCCTCCTGTTTACATCCTGTGCTAAGGATCATATAGAGGTGATAAAAGAAAAAGAGGTCAAATCTGCAACAGAGATGATCCTTACATTCCAGGACAGGCCGCAGGAAAAGGTACAGGAATACAGGTGGAGGACATTGAATTCTTATGAAGACTTTATAAAGGCCAACAAAGGCTATAAGAGTGATCTCATGGCAAAGAGTATGCACCAGCTTGCAGACATATATATGGAGATTGAAGAAAATACATATATGAAAAGAAAAGGGAGCTTTGATCATTCAAGATCAAGGGGGCTATATGAAGAGATATTAAAACTCTATCCTAAGAGACCTGAAAACGGGGGCATATTATACCAGTTAGCCCGCGGCTACATGGAAGAGGGTGAATTGAATAAATCCAATCGAATGCTGGAAAGGATAATTAAAGAATTCCCTGACGGGAAATTCAGCCAGGAGGCGGCATTCAGACTGGGTGAATATTATTTTAGCCTCAATGATAAACAAAAGGCCGTCTCGTATTACCGTCAGGCATTAAAGGGGGATGACAGTAGTTTATATGAAAAGTCCCTTTATAAACTCGGATGGTCATTTTTCCAGAGCAAAGACTACGAAGGCGCCGCTGACATGTTTATGGCACTCCTTCAAAGGAAGGGTATAAGTCTTACCCCTGAAGGGAAGGAAGAAATCGGCGAAATTTCTATCATTGAAAGGGATATGGTATGGGATTCCATAAATACCCTGGTACTGGTGTTTGACTATATGGGTGATCCATCTAAAATAGCGAACTATTTTAAGGTCAGGGGTGTCCAGGAGTTTGAGCCATATGTCTACAGAAAGCTCGGAGATATATACCTCAATACAGGAAGGTTTAAAGAGGCAGCAGATGTTTATGAGGCATTTGTGAATACAAATCCATTGCATGAAGATGCACCGGTATTCCAATCAAAGATTATCGAGGCTTATACCCGCGGGAACATGGTAGACCTTGCTTATAATTCAAGGATAAAATTTGTGGAATCCTATATGGAAGACAGCATCTGGTTTAAGTCCAACAGGAGGATGGCACAGAAGCGCATTAAGGACCTGGTAGATTATAACAAAGGACTTATAAAAACCGACATGTATAACCTTGCAAAATTCCACTATTCAAATGCACGCTCTTCAAATAAAAAAGATGATTACTTTGAGGCTATTTTATGGATCCGCAGATTCATTGACATCTTCCCTCAGGAACCTGAGTCCATTAACCTGAGATATATGCTGGTGGAGGTAAACTTCATATATGCAGAAATATATTCTGAGCTGAAAGAATATGAAAAGGCCCTTGCTGAGTATGAAAAGGTGGCTTATAAGTACCAGCCATCCCCCTTCAGTGCTGAGGCAGGATATAAGATCTTATTCTACCTTGAGAAACTCGCAAAACCCTCAGGCAAGCTGCGAACCGATAGTGATTACCCAATTAGACTTGCAGATGGCGGCAAAAACTTTGTTAAGGCGTTCCCTGAAGATAAAAGAGTACCGGAGGTAATGTTAAACAGCGCAGAAATATTCTTCCAGTTAGATAAATTCGGAGAAAGCAGGGAGATGGCAGAACCTGTACTGATACATACTCTCTCCACAGACAAGGAAAGATATACTGCCCAGAGGATTATTGCAGAAAGCTATCTGAAGGAACAGGTCTACAACCGGAGTGAAGAGGAGATAAGAAAGGCTATATCTATGATCCCGGAGGGCAGCAGGAAAGACCTCCCACTTCTTGAGCGGGCGCTTGGATCATCCCTCTATAAGCAGGCAGAGGGGCTAAGGGCACAAGGTAAGAAGTTAGAAGCCGCAGAGGCGTTTGAGCGTGCATACAATACAGCCCCGAACTCGGATATTGCACCCCTGGCACTCTATGATGCCGGCATCTTGTTTGAAGAGGCCCTGCAGATACACAGGGCTATCAGGATGTATGAGACCCTCACTATAAAATATCCTGATTCACGATTTGCCTATGATGCTGTAATACAGTGGGGAGAGATATCAGAAGAGTTTAAACAATTCGCAGATGCCGCTAAGATCTATGAAAAGGCCGTCGGGATTACCACAGATACAGAGCAACAGGAAAAGATGCTGTACAGGTCCTTTCTGATGTATGAGAAGGCAAATGATTCAGACGGGTTGAATAATAATTACAGGATATATGGAGAGAAATTTCCTAAGAGTCCGAAGATGGTTGAATTGACATTCAAACTTGGGAAGAATAAAGAGGCTAAAAATGACATCAGTGGTGCAAAAGAGCTATATGAAAAGGTTGTACTACTCAATGAAAAATTAAAGGCAGGCGCCACACTGGAGACATCCGAGCTTGCTGCAAATGCCCAGCTTATCCTGAGTGATTATAAAAAGAGATCTTACGAAGATATCAAACTTGTCAATCCATTAGAAAAGAATCTGAAAAAGAAGGAAAAACTTCTAAAAGAGACATTAGCAGGTTATACGACTGCTGCAAAATATCGTATAAGTGATATTACTACTGAGGCCACATACAAAATGGGTGAGATGCTCGAGCAATTTAAAGATGCAATATTAAATTCTGATAGACCGGCAGAGCTTACACCGGAACAGCTTGAGGAGTATAATTTCCTCCTCGAGGAGCAGGCATTCCCTTTTGAGGAAAAGGCTATCAGTACATATGAAAGCAATATCAGGAAGACAATAAACGAAGGGATTTACAACCAATGGGTAAGAATCAGCTATGATAAACTTGCTCAACTTTTGCCTGCAAGATATAAAAGGAATGAGATTGGAGAGAGGTTTTCAGGTGACTTAACCGCTGCCATAGCTGATGACCCCGGTTTATACAACAGACGCGGGATAATGTTCAGGGAGAATGGTGAATTTAAAAAGGCAGAGGAGGATTATCTGAAAAGTATATCCCTGAAACCTGATTTCCCTGAGCCATATATTAATCTTGGAATACTCTATGAATTATATTTGGGGAAATTTACAGACGCGCTGAAAAACTATAAAGAATATGTAAAACTTACAGGAAACAGCAAGGAAATAACAGTATGGATAGATGTGCTGGAAAAAAAGAGAGCGAAAAAGTCACAAAATTAGGTCTGATATCAACTTGTATCTTCTTTATATCTTTGTGGAGTAGTATTATATACGCAGAAGATAATAAAGATGAGAACAAGATTGAATTTGAAAAGATGGAGATAATAGGCGTACTCGAACGTCCTGCTGCCATCTTCCCGATCCGCTGGAAAAATCCGGAGAGACCGGAGGAAATGACATACGAACTCAAGAGAAGTTTTAAAGAAGAGATCTTTGACTTTCTCGATATGGACGCAATTGAGAAACAAAAAAAGATAGCTAAATGAAACAATCATGTTACATGTTAACACAAAGGACAATGAAAACAGGCGTAGACGTAGGGACAGACCTTTAGGTCTGTCCAACAGGAAAGGGACAAACCTAAAGGTTTGTCCCTACAGCATGGTGTTTGGGGGGGGGATTTTCAGGTGAAACATTCATGAGCCAGGCTCACAAAGGATATTAAAAATAAGGGAGGTTTTATGGGGATTTTCTGGGTTCCAATAGAGTTCTTCAGGGATGGGGGTATCTTCATGTACCCTATCCTTTTTATACTTGCCCTCGGAACAGCAATAATAATAGAGAGGTTGAAGTATTTGTCAAAGGCATGGATAGATGGTAATGCACTCTGGGATAATATAGAACCGGATATCAGATCCCATAATTTAGAAAATGCAGTTCATCAGTGCAGCAATACAGAAGCATCTCTGCCTAAGGTCTTAAAGGCAGGGCTTGAGAAGGCCATGCAATTAAAAGTCACGAGGGATGACAGGGAAGAGTTGGAAAATCATATTGAAGAGGCAATGCTTACAGTCATACCGCAGCTTGAAAGTCGCACTCACTACCTGCCAACCCTTGCAAACATCTCAACGCTCCTGGGGTTACTCGGGACTATTATAGGACTTATACAGGCCTTCCAGTCAATATCAGTTGCAGACCCGTCACAAAAAAGCGCATTATTAGCAAGCGGTATCTCCGTTGCCATGAATACAACCGCATTCGGCCTTATTGTGGCTATACCAATAATGCTATGTTATTCATACATCCAGTCACGTACTATCAAGATCGTTGACATGCTCGATGCCTTTTCCATAAAGCTCGTTAACCTGCTTACATCCGGGTAATAAGAGATGCTTCCAAAACCTTCATCAAGAAAACACAGGATGACCGGAGAAAAAGAATTGCAGA
>MHER01000083.1 GCA_001805205.1 Nitrospirae bacterium RIFCSPLOW2_12_42_9
TTGAAACGGATCGGATAAAAGACCTCTTGATTTCAAAGATAAGGAGCATTATCCCTGAAGAGTGTGGGGATGGCCGGGATGCCCTTCATGACCCCGAAGAAAATAATACACACATGCATAGAGAGGCAAAGAAGCTTGCAAAGATTATAGTTTCAGATATTTCACTCTACAACAAAGATAAGATCGAGAAAGGGCTTACAGAAGATACCTTTTTTGAGCTTTTGAGGAACGAGATTGAAAAAGGAAGGACATTTTACAATAGTAGAGTTTCTCCTGATGTCCTTACCAAAACGAATTACTTTGATGAGGCACTTGAGGATTTTATCCATGGAAGGGTGGCTGACTCCCATCGGTGACCCCCTTCGGACATTGAAAATGCATATCGAGCGCAATCCCTGCAGGTTGCTGCAGAGAACTTCAATCTTTATTTTTTGAATATAACAATTACCGCTGCGATAATCAGTAGAAAACCCACCAGGTAGTTCCACCTGAATTCTTCTTTAAGATATAAGACTGAAAAGACAGAGAATACAATGAGGGTGATAACCTCCTGAATTGTCTTTAACTGTGCAGCAGTAAACTGATAATGTCCGATACGGTTGGCAGGTACCTGAAAACAATACTCTGCAAATGCTATGAACCAGCTAATAATGATTACCTTCCATAAGGGTGAGTCTTTATATTTCAGATGACCATACCAGGCGATTGTCATAAATATATTTGATATTGTCAGTAGTATTACTGTTCTCATTTTTCATGATTGCATTGATTTTCCAAAGTGTGTATTATATGCGAATATGTCCAATATTACAATAGTGGTCATAGATGGACAGGGTGGGGGGATAGGGGCACATATAATAGAGAAGTTACAGAAAAACCTTCCCGACGAATCCTTAGAAAAGATAGATATTATTGCACTCGGTACGAATGCAATAGCCACGTCATTAATGATGAAGGCTGGGGCGAATAGGGCTGCAACCGGAGAGAATTCCATAGTCCGTGCGAGTGGCCTGGCAGATATCATAATAGGTTCCTGGGCAATAATAGTCCCTAACTCTATGCTCGGTGAGCTAACACCTCCAATGGCTGAAGCTATTGCATCGAGTAATGCAAAAAAATTGCTGATTCCGTTGCCGCAACAGGGGATAGAACTCATTGGTCTTACCCCCGAACCTTTTCCACATATGATAGATAAATTGATTGACAGGATTAAGAGAATAATTTAATCTATTAAGTTAACAAAAGGGAGATTCAACCATGTGTGAAGCGAGTGTATATTTATTAAAAGATGGTAGAGAGGAGTTTTTATTAGATAGCGTGGATATATTGGAACCCCAGGAAGGGGGAAAGATATATATGAGGAACCTTGCGGGAGAACAGAAGGTACTTACTGCCCGGATTAAGGGGATCAGGCTTGTTGAACATAAGATCATCCTTGAAAAGACAGAGGGGTAGGAGCGGGGATAGGATTAACCCGGGGCCATAGGAGGGAAAATCTTCTATGGCCGTTTTATTTATAAACCTTAATAGGTCAGGCATCTTGCCTGATAATATAAACATTGTGGGGTTTTTCTCATGAAAATAAATTTTATTGATCTGAAACGTCAGTATGTTAAGTATAAGGCAGAGATTGACCTGGGGATTGCAGAGGTGCTTGACAGCACCCAGTTCATCATGGGGGCTAAGGTAGATGAGCTTGAAAGGGTACTCTGTAATTATGTGGGTGTGCGGTATGGAATTGGTGTAAGTTCAGGGACCGATGCTATTCTACTGGCACTTATGGCCTACGGGATAAAGGGTGGAGATGAGGTGATATTACCACCGTTTACTTTTATTGCAACCGCAGAGGTCATATCACTGCTCGGGGCAAGACCCGTCTTTGTTGATATTGATGAGAAGACCTACAACATAAACCCCTCAATGATAGAAGAAAAGATTACCAACCATACAAAAGGGATTATTCCTGTCAGTCTCTATGGTCAGGTTGCTGATATGGATACCATAAACTCCATTGCAGAGAAACACGGACTGTTTGTGATTGAAGATGCCTGTCAGTCCTTTGGTGCGATGTATAAAGGTAAAAAATCCTGTGGCCTCCCGGATATTGGTGTTACATCTTTTTTCCCTTCCAAACCACTGGGGTGTTACGGGGATGGCGGGATGGTCTTTACAGATGATGAGGATATTGCAAAGAGGATTAAGAGTTTAAGGGTTCATGGCCAGGAGAAGCGTTATCAGCATAAATATATTGGCATAAATGGGAGGCTTGATACGATCCAGGCCGCAGTACTATTAGCTAAATTCCATTACCTTGGAGAAGAGATAAAATTACGGGAGACAAAGGGCACCTATTTTACAGAGAGGCTTAAGGATGTGGTCACCACACCGTTCATAGAAAAGCACAATACAACTGTTTATGCACAGTATTCTATCAGGACAGGAAAGAGAGATGCCTTAAGTAAGTATCTGAATGACAACGGCGTACCAACAGCTATCCATTATCCTGTGCCACTGCATCAACAGGAGGCATTTAGCTATCTTGGTTATAAGGAGGGGGATTTTCCAGTTAGTGAAATAGTATCAAAGGAGATATTATCGTTACCCATGTCTCCATTTATTTTGCAGGACGAGCAGGATTATGTCATTGAGAAGGTAAGGGGCTTTTTTGCGAAGGGATAAAGGATATTATTATAGTGGATGATGTTTATGCAATAATTATGGCAGGTGGAAGTGGTACACGCTTCTGGCCATTGAGCAGGGAGTCGATGCCAAAACAACTCCTTAAGATTGACGGTGGCGAGACCCTTATAAGACAAACGATATTCCGTATCGGACCGCTTATTTCTTTGGAAAGAATATTTATTGTAACAAATAAAAACCATGCAGAGCAGATAAGATTCCAGGTACCGGAGCTCAAAAAGGATAATTTCATCATTGAGCCTGCTGCAAAGAATACAGCCCCGGCAATAGGATTGGCCGCAATCCATGTTAATCAATGCAACCCGAATGCAGTCATGGCTGTCCTTTCCGCTGACCACATAATAAAACAGAAGGATAGATTCCTTGATGCCTTAAGACAGGGATTTACCGCAGCAAGATCAGGTTATCTTGTAACTATAGGAATTAAACCAACCAGACCTGAAACAGGGTATGGTTATATCGAGGCAGGTAGTGCTGTAAAAGGTATGGATTTTCAGATATTTTCAGTGAAAAGATTTGTTGAAAAACCTGATTTAGATAAGGCAAAGATGTATCTGGAAGATGGCCATTATTACTGGAACAGCGGGATGTTTGTATGGAAGGCCGGTGTTATCCTGGAGGAATTAAGCAGGTATATGCCAGTACTCTTTGAAGGGCTTGGGAAGATACAGTCTTCTCTCAATAAGAAGGATGAAGGGTCTGCAGCACAGGAGGTCTTTTCAAAGATTGAGCCTGTTTCCATTGATTACGGCATTATGGAAAAGTCTGATAAGGTAGCAGTTATACCAGCGGACCTCGGCTGGAGTGATGTGGGCAGCTGGACAGCCCTTGATGAGATTGCAGGTAAAGACGAAGACGGGAATGTGATAGCAGGAAATGTCATTGATGTAAATAGCAAAAATTCGGTTATATATGCCTCAAACAGACTTGTGGCTACTCTGGGGTTAAGTGATATGGTTGTGGTGGATACCGAGGATGCAACCCTGGTCTGCAGAAAAGATAAGGCACAGGATGTTAAAAAGATAGTAGAGGAGTTAAAAAGACGGGGTGCTGAGGAGTATATCATACATCGGACTGTTGTAAGGCCGTGGGGGTCATATACATTACTTGAGAAAGGTGACAGATACAAGATAAAAAGGATTGTAATAAATCCAGGGGCTAAACTTTCATTCCAGATGCATTATCACAGGAGTGAACACTGGGTGGTTGTATCAGGTACTGCTAAGGTAAAGAGAGGAGACGAGGAGTTTTTTGTCAATCCTAATGAGAGCACATATATACCGATGGAGACAAGGCACAGGCTGGAGAATCCTGGCAAGATACCTCTTCAGGTGATCGAGGTGCAGAATGGTGAATACCTTGAAGAGGATGACATAGTACGATTTGATGACGTATACGGGAGGGAATAACTTTAGAGATTATTTTACGGGAGGATTGGATCAATGAAGGTTTCACCAAAGATATTCAGGGAATATGACATAAGAGGTGTTGTTGGAGAGGACCTTACTAAGGATGCTGCTAGGCTGATTGGCTGGGCCTTTGCAAAGTATTTGTTGGAACTTAACGAAGTGGAGGCATCAGGTGCGGGTAATCTTGCCATTGCTGTGGGTCGTGATGTCAGGCTTCACTCATCGATGCTGGCAAACAGCCTGATTGATGGCATAACATCTACAGGTATTAAGGTTATAGATGTCGGTGTATGTCCGACACCGCTTGTATATTTCTCACTCTATAATACTGATGTTGATGGCGGTGTTATGATTACCGGGAGTCACAATCCGCCCGAGTTTAATGGCTTTAAACTCTGCGCTGGTAAAGAGGCACTTCATGGCGAGTCAATCCAGGTGATCAGGGAGATCATTGAAAAAGAAGAGCCAGGCCCTGATGAGAAGAATAAGCTGAGGATGTTTGAAGATGTTGAATATGTAGAGATAATACCTTTCTATCTTGCATATCTAAAAGAACAGTTTGTTTTTCCGTACCAGCAGATACAACAACCAATAAAAATAGTTGTAGATTCAGGGAATGGTACAGCAGGGGTTATAGCCCCGATTATACTTCGAGAGATGGGTTGCGAGGTTATAGAACTATATTCCAAACCTGATGGTAATTTCCCCAATCACCACCCTGATCCGACAATCCCGAAGAACCTCGAAGACCTTATAAAGACTGTAAAAGAGAAAAATGCGGACCTTGGAGTTGCCTATGACGGAGATGCAGACAGGATTGGTATTGTGGATGAGAACGGAGAGATAATATGGGGTGACAGGCTTATGGTAATTTATGCAAGGGATATCCTGAAGGAATGGCCTGATGCAGCAGTGGTTTCTGAGGTAAAGGCTTCACAGGTCTTATATGATGAGATAGCAAAAGCAGGCGGGAACCCAATCATGTGGAAGGCAGGCCATTCTTTAATCAAGGCAAAGATGAGAGAGGTAGAGGCAGTCCTTGGAGGTGAGGTCAGCGGTCATATCTTTTTTGCAGACAGGTTCTACGGGTATGATGATGCAATATATGCCACATGCAGGTTGATCGAGATATTGAAGAGGGAACGCGTTTCAGGCATACGGGAGACAGGTGAAAAAGGTCAGAAGGGAGAGGTGAGAAGGGGGGTAAGCTTTCTCCTTGAAGATGTACCTGCAACCTATACAACACCTGAGATTCGCGTCCCATGTCCTGATGAAATAAAATTTCAGGTGGTTGAAAAGATACAGGATATGTTTTCATCAGGCTCCGTAACAGCAAATCAAAAACAGCTTCCGGTCAGGGAGGTTATTACAGTTGACGGTGCACGCGTAGTTTTTGAGCATGGCTGGGGGCTCATCCGGCCTTCAAACACGCAGCCGGTTCTTGTATTGCGATTTGAGGCAGATAGTGAACAAAACCTCGCAGAGATAAGGACGTATATGGAGGGCGTATTAAAAGAGGTTACAGGTAACGGATAAAGAAGATGTGAAAATGCATAGCGAGCGCAATCCCTGCAGATTGCTGCAGGGAGCTTCAAATATAAAGAAGTCCTCGCTTTATATATGCTCCATGCGGGTTTTTGCACCTGTTAACTTATGTTTCAGATGTTTTAATACACTTAACATAATCCTCGGGAGG
>MHER01000084.1:0-9677 GCA_001805205.1 Nitrospirae bacterium RIFCSPLOW2_12_42_9
TGAAACAATCATGTTACATGTTAACACAAAGGACAATGAAAATGGGCGTAGACGTAGGGACAGACCTTTAGGTCTGTCCAACAGGAAAGGGACAAACCTGAAGGTTTGTCCCTACAGCGTTGTGTTCGGGGGGGATTTTCGGGTGAAATACATAGGGTGTGTTATTAACAGACAAAGAGTGCAGGGACAGACCTTAAGGTCTGTCCCTACGTCTTTACAGATAAGTAAGCCAATCTTTATATCGAGTGTCTTTACCGTAAACTATATTGAAAAATGTCTCCTGAAGATTTTTTGTTACAGGGCCTGGTTTTCCACTTCCAATAACACGGTTATCTACTTCTCTAATGGGTGTTAGCTCAGCAGCAGTACCGGTAAGAAAGGCCTCATCAGCAATATAGAGGTCATCCCTTGTAAACCTCTCCTCAATGACTGAAATACCCTTATCGCGTGCAATCTGAATAATGGACTCTCTTGTTATACCCTCCAGTATGGATGTAAGGGGGGTAGTCTTTATACGACCCTTCCTGATTATAAAGATATTCTCTCCGCTGCCCTCTGCAATATAACCGTCAGGGTCAAGCAGGACAGCCTCATCATATCCGGCAGCCTTAACCTCTTTCTTGGCAAGTACGGAATTCACATAATAACCCGGCACCTTGGCCCTTGTCATAGATATATTTACATGATGCCTGGTGAAGGAGGATATCTTCACCCTAATCCCTCTTTCAAGTCCTTCATCTCCCAGATAGGAACCCCATGACCATGCTGCAATAGCAACATTTACCGGGTTGTCCTCAACATAAAGCCCCATTGAGCCATAACCAATATAAACTATTGGACGTATATAACATGCCTCAAGCCTGTTTGCAGTTACTGTCTCTTTTATAGCCTCTCTAATTTCTTCTCTTGAATAGGGCATGTCAATGTTCACGATATGGGCAGAGGAAAATAGCCTTTCAACATGGTCATCAAGCCTGAATATAGCCGGGCCATTAATCGTCTTATAGCATCTTATCCCCTCAAATACACCCACACCATAATGCAGTGTATGGGTCAGAACATGTACCCTCGCATCCTTCCAATCTACAAGTTTACCATCCATCCATATCTTTTCTGACTCTTTTAGCATGACCTTCCCTCCGCTTGAAAAATAATCTCAATATAATCACAGCAGCGCTATATTGTCAATTTTTTTATGAATATAGTAACATGAAGCAGGAGATTAATATGAGAAGACTCTTTCACCTTATATCAGGCCTTTTCCTTATATTTATTACAGCCTATTTAGACAGTATGAAAGGGATACTTCTTGTATTATCACTATTCTTACTTATGTCTATTGTTGAAGTTATAAGATTATATCATCCTGATGTGAATCGCCTCTTTCTCCGGTGTTTTAGTCTGCTGGTCCGGCCGCATGAAGAAAATAAACCAACAACTACTATCTATTTCCTGTCAGGGATGCTGATATCCCTGATATTTTTTAACAGAGATATAGCATTGTATGCCATAACTATCCTGACCATAGGAGACCCGGCTGCTTCAACATTCGGTAAAAGATTTGGCAGGCATCTTTTCAAAGGGAAAAGCCTTGAGGGGAGTCTGGCCTTTCTTTTTGTCTCATTTATAACAGGATTAATACTTCACAGGTTATGGCCCGGGTTATCAACGGAAATAATGATTGCAGGGGCTGTTGCAGGTACTATTGCAGAGTTATTATCGATAAGAATAGATGACAATCTTATAATCCCTGTTGCATCATCGGTTGTAATGCAGGGTTTGTCATCACTTATTTAAACCCGTCTGACTCAATCTTATTTACCTTATCCATCTCTCTCTGGATTATCTCTGCACTCCTCAGGTCCACAATATGGGGAGTTATCACTACAATTGTTTCGGTCCTGGACAGGTTCTCTGTCTTCCTTTTAAATAAGTACCCAAGGATGGGAATCCTGCCAAGCAGGGGTATCTGCTTATCAACCTTCTCTTTCCTGTCCCTTATCAGGCCTCCGATAAATATAGACTCTCCATCTCTCACAGCCACTTGAGTTGTAACCTCTGTTGTAGTCTCAGAAGGAAGACCCTGTGTTACTACACCATCACTGACCTTAGGGTAGATTGTCAATAGAATATTCCCGTCATTGCCAATTCGTGGTGTAATCTTCAACATAGTTCCAATCTCAAGGAATTCAACATCCTCAGTAGTCACCTGGTTTGCAGTAGTTGTAACCCTGTATCCTAATCTCCCGCCTATTATTATCTGGGCCTCTTTATTATCAAGGGTAACAAGTTTAGGTGTGGCAAGGGTTTTAAGATCCCCTTTTTGCTGAAGTGTATCAAGAAACATCTTAAAGCTTGGTGTATCTACATTAAAGTATAATCCTGGCGCTCCGGTTGTAGCTGGATTGAAGAAGTTTGATCCCTGAAATGTAAAAGTGGAATCTCCTTCTGTAACAACCTTACTCCAGTCTACACCGAGCTGCAGGTCATCACTGAGCCTTATCTCAAGTATCTTCGCTTCAATGAGAACCTGTTTTGGGACTACATCCATATTGTTTAATACGGTTTCAATCCTGTTAAGATTTTCAACTAAGTCCTCAACAACTATCAAATTATTGGAAATGTTTACAGTGACCTTCCCATTCGTGGAACTATATTCCTTTATAGATGCGGCTATATCAGAGGCATTTATATAGTGCAGCTTAAAACTCCTTATCTGACGATGCGGGGTAAACGCCGGTTGCGTTGGAGAATCCTGGGTTGTCAATTGACTTGCAGGTTTTATAAATATTATCTCTCCCATCTTTTCAATTCCATATCCATTTATTTTAAGGGCAGCCTCAAGGGCATCCTGGATTGTCACATTATGGAGATCATAGGTTACCTTTCCAGTAACATCATTTCCAACTACAACATTATATCCACCCTCTCCTGCCAGGATCTTTACAACATCACGGAGATCAGCATCTTTAAAACTAATAGTAATTAAGTTTGTATTTCCCTGGCCATAGGAAGAATAGAATGGAAAACAGGTAAGAACTATTGTGATAATAAGAGAAATAAATAAGTTCTGTAACTTTATCTTCATGTTAAAAACCCTCTGTCAGGCCTGATAATCTTCCCATATAAATATCACTCAATGGTAAACCTTATAACTATATCCCCCTTTGAAAGGGTAACACCTTCAGCAGATATCTCTGAAACTATATAATCCTCGATCATATCACCTGTCTTAACTATTTTATGATTCAGAAGGGCTGCTGCTTTATCATTTCCTGTCAATATCCCTCTAAGTCTTAAACTCTTTAACGGAACATCCCCTCTATCTCTCTTTACATTTCCTGTATCTGTATTCGTACCTGTTCCAGCAGGGGCTCTTCCCATCCTTCCATATGGCGCACTGATAAAAGGGTTCCTTGTGATTGACGGTTGTTTATTATCATTTGAATTTTCTGAAGGCACAACCTGTTGATTAGTCCCTGTAGCATCTTCGGCAAAAGCAGCAGACAACCTGAACATATCAGAATAAAATACAAATATCATAAAAAATATAAGTGAAAAATATCTCATTATCATTTACACATCCTCTTTATTTTTATCCAAAGAAAGTACTATTAGTTTTAATCTGACATTCACACTGTTATTTTCCGGGTCCTTATCTATTGAGAGAGAATCTATCTTTACCCCCCTCCAATCATCCTCCAGATGATATAGAAAGTTATACGCATTAGGAAATCCACCTGTAATCTCTGCAGTAAATGAAGTCTTTCTGATTGTATTATCACCAATCGAACTACCTGGTTCTAAAGATACAATCTCCACCCTGTGTCTCCTGGCAAGTATTGAAACATAGTTTATAAGGTATGGGACTAATTTATCCTTTGTTATAAAAAGATTTTGTCCTTTTACCTCCTTTTCCATATCAAGGACGCCTGCTGCCTTATTTTTCTCCCTCTCCAGTGTAATAGAATTCTTTCTGATATCCTCTTTGAGGGAATATCTTTTATTTTTCATTAAACGATAATCAGAAATATCATCTTTGAGAAGGATGATAATAGATAATATAATTGAGATTACTATAGCGATAATTGAGATTATGTCTATCTTCCTCTTATCCATTTTCCCCTCTAAGTGCCTCAGTTCATAAATACGGTGACACACCGAGGTAGCCGAGCCGCCCCACCGGCAAGGCGCGTGACTGAGACATAGTCTTTGCACTATGTCGCAAGGAGCGCAACGCAGCCAGTGGGGATGGATCGGCTACCGAATGTAACCGTATTTGTGAATTGAGGCACTAAGTCTGCACTCAATCTCGAACATTATGGTTTTGCCCTTTTCTGCTTCTCCTGTTTTCAGATATTTCAATGTAACATCACTGAACATTGTTTGATCTGATAATTGTGACAGTATTGATGCCAGGGCTGAATTAGACTGCGATGTCCCCTGAAGTATCAATATATTCCCCCCTGCCTTCTGTATATTAGTCAGGTTTGATGGAGGATTACTATTGAAATACCCTCCCTGTGAAGGCCCTTCTTTATTCACTAAGATATTCGGATTATCATATCTTGCCTCTAAATGTGTAAGGATAATACCATCATTTATAGAGTTGTCGATTGCGGCAAACATATCCATCATCGGTCCTTTTTGTGATAACCGGCTTAACCTTTCTTTAATATTCACCATCTCCTTCTCTTTAATTTCAATGAGGTTTAATTCAGTCACTTCTGTTGACAATCTTTTAACTTCTGATTCGAGTCTGTTAATGTCCCTGCTTATAGAATTATTTACTACCTTAATCGCTATATTGGTTATGAGCACCAATAAAAAACACCCGATAAATACAAATATCCAGTATCTTATTCTCTCTTTAAAGATCTCGTGTTGTATTATGTCTGGCGGTATCAGATTTAGTTCATAATCGCGCATTGTGTATCAAATCCTCTAAGGGCAAGCCCTATTGCAATAACAAATATTGGAAAGTTATCCTTTACTGTCTCCTTTAATGTCTCAACATGACTGAATATCAAATCTGGATCAAAGGGCTTGACTCCTATACCAAATGATTTATGCACATAAGCATTAAGATGTTTTAGAAGCCCTCCGCTGCCGATTATATATATCTGATCTATCATGGCCCCTTTCATCTCAGATGTACAATATATGAGTATCTTTTCTATCTCCCTATTAAGTTCCTCCATAGCCGGAGAAACAATTTCATACAAATGTGCCGGGATATCTTCATCCTGCATGACACATGTTTCATCATCTATCACTATTCGTGGAGCAGAAGACCAGTCCACTCCATATCTGTGCATAAACTTTCTTGCCTCATTAATGTCAATATCCAGGTTGGATACCACCTTTTCTGTGATATTATTCTCACCCCATCCCATCTTTCTATCTATAAGGATCATGTCATCCCATAATATTGTAGAGAAACTATTAACATCACCAATATTAACTACAAGAATACGCTTCTCAGACGGGTCCTTGAATTTCTTTATTGCCCTGTTAATTGCATTAGGACCTATATCTATAGCTTTTACTTTAAATCCAACCCTTTTAAAAATATTCAGATAATTTACAACATCACTCCTCTTTGTAAATATCAGGAGTATCTTTTTCGATTCATCCGACCCTCCGGCTACACTACTTACAGGAAGATAATCAATTACAGCCTCTTCAATGGGATATGGAATATATTCTTTCGACTCTCTTAATATGGCCTGTTCTACAGTCTCATTCTCCCTCAAAGATATCTTCACAGGGATAATACTGACAAGGGATGGAGGCATACGAGTTACAACCTCTTTACCCCGGAAATTATCCTGTTTTAAGATTTTAGTAAGTACATCCGGTACTATAGTGCCCTCACTTAGGTTATCATCAGGCAGCATCATAATATCTGCATCCTGTATATATAGTCCATTAGATGAAGCAGCCAGTTGAACAATATTTACTGACCGTGTCCCGATATCAATCCCTATAGGTGAATAAGCTGTCCGATTTCCGTTTTTAATATACATCTGTCACCTCGCGAACTCTGTTATTATCTGTATCGGCAATTATTATATGTCCATCCACATCATCAAATGCTATAACCTTGTTAGGTTTGTTCAACTGCGCATCGATTGCCGGACCATTATCCCCTAAATTCCCTGCTGTATTTGAACCAGCATGGGTTGTTATATTACCTGTAGTAGAGTCAATCTTTCTAATCCTGTTATTATTAGTATCAGCAATGTAGATGGTGCCAAACTGGTTTACAGCCACTCCGTAGGGGGTGTCGAGTTTGGCATTTACCGCCAATCCTTCATCGCCGCTATACCCTGCGATTGACCCTGCAATGGTTGATACTGTCATTGTTGTCATATCTATCTTTCTTATCCTGTGGTTATTAGTATCTGCCACATAAATATTCCCTGCTGCATCAAAGGCTAAACCTCTTGGCCTGTTAAACCTCGCGTTTGCAACCGGTCCATTTGCAGATCCACAAGCTCCACCTGCAAAGGTATTAATAATGCCTGTTGCTCCATCTATCTTTCTAATCCGGCAATTGTTAGTATCTGCTAAATATATATTGCCATTCTGATCAACAATAGCCTCCCTTGGGTTCCATAATTGTGCGTTTGTCGCAGGATTTCCATCCCCGCTGAATCCAGCATTGTCCAACTGCCCAGCAACATCAACAACATTACCACCGAAAATAACCTCCCTTATAAGTTGATTATTCCTGTCTGCAATGAATACATTCCCCCCCTGATCTATAAATATGCCTTCTGGTCTGTCAAACCTGGAGTTAATTGGATTACAACAGGAATAACCGGACTGACCAGGCCTCCCTGCAAAACGATATATCTTTTTATTAACTGCATCTACATACCTGATATAATGATTACCAGTATCAGCTATATAAACATCTCCTGCTGCATTCTTATGTAATCCCCTCGGTTTCCTTAAGGTCGCATCTATCGCAGGACCATTATCCCCGGTTCTTCCTGGAACCCCCGTACCTGCGAAAGGAATAATTATAAATACCTTGATTGGTACGGGTATAACCCTGATAATACTGTGTTCTGTGCCATTATAAGACCCAACGGCTGTAATTGTGAGATCATCTATGGGATCTGCCTGGCTGACATTAATGCTATAGGTGCCTCCTTCAAATTGCTGATCCAGCAGCTCACCTGTCCATCCCGGGTTTAGATTGAGTCTGAATAATGCATGCTGAAAGCCTGCCTCTGCAATATAATATGCCTGTTTTCCTTCCCCGGCATTATACATGGAGATTGCTGTAAGTGCCCCCATCTTGACTGCAACAATAGCAAGTGAAGAGAGCATTGCCACAAAAACCATTACAATTACAAGAGAAAAACCAGTGATATCTCTTATCCCTGTTTTCACTCGAAAATCCCCCCCTCACCCATCCCTCTCCCCTGAGGGGAGAGGGTAAGGGTGAGGGGTTTTCACCCTCCTTTGTGTTAACATGTAACATGATTGTTTCATGGTATTATCCACTCAGGATGCAGCCTCGGATATATTTCAGATTCTAACATTACATTGTTCCCTCTTCCTGCTGATACCTCTATTCTTACATTTATTAAAGTCTTCCCGTTTACACCCAGTAATCTGGTTACTGTAAACTGGCTCACATTATCTATTAATTTCCTTTCAGTTACCTCTGATAAGGATGTTGATGGGTTCCATTTAATCTCTCTCTCATAAATCGCCCCATTCTTAACGTAAAATATTAATGGGTCAACAGGATCTTCATCAACCATGCCATCTTCATCATCATCGTTTATATTGCCTTCATCAAATGAACCATCACTATCATCGTCTCTAAAACATAACCCAGGGCATCCATCACTATTCATATCAGCCTGGAACTCCTCATCATAATTCCCATCTGGGATTGCACCACCACCTGAATCATCATCAAGTCCGTTCTTAGGACTATCCTCATCATCATAACCATCCTCATCATCGTCATCTTTACGGGCTACACCACCCTCATCTGTTCTTCCATCACCATCATCATCAAATCCTGCAATACCCGGTAGACCATCATTCCCTATATCCCCTCCCCAGTCCTCATCCAATACACCATCTCCATCATTGTCCACCATCGCACTTATTGCAAGCATACCCCTCGCAGGGTTTGAGTTATAGGGTATAAAGACCCAGTTTGTCTCTCTTGTTGCATATATAATCCTGTCCATTGCGAAATTGGCATCATCTATTAAACCGGTTTTTACCCTGTTATCTCTCGATGCCTTTAACCCTCCTGACAATAATTCACTTAATCCAACCACAATAAAAGAGAGAATAACTATAACAACGAGGAGTTCAAGGAGAGTTACCCCCCTTTTGTTTCTTATGCAGGTTATAATCTTCACTCGAAAATCCCGTCGACCACCCCGCTGTAGGGACAAACCTTCAGGTTTGTCCCTTGCCCATCGGACAGACCTGAAGGTCTGTCCCTACGTCTATGTTGCATAGTAAATGCCTCAGTGATTATTTTCATGACCATTTGTGATCCCGCGGCTGATGTCGGTTCATTAAAAAAGGGCATACGGATAATCAGCCTTTAATGTACTTATTGATTTATTATTTATTGTGATAGTTATCTTCTTTAATCCTGTATTAGGTGTAGGGACTCCATTTTCATCCACTGATACTACATTAACATCCCTGTTAACTGTCTGGCCATTAATAACAACTGTATCTGATAGAGCAATCCCTTCCGTAATGGCAGAAAAGTCCATAGCTGATATCTCTTCGATCTTACCTATTACATAAAACATCTCTTTGGTTACAGTCTCTGCATCAGAGTTTGATTTTGAGGCGCTCTTAATGGATACAAAAAGCGGGGTGACTATTATAGAGAGCAACAATACTGCTACCAGGATCTCGAGCAGGGATACACCTTTTTTTGATTTTAATATCTTACTGGACTGATATATTCCCTGTTCCAGATTCCACAGCGATCGTTTTGGATCTCCCTTTATAAGATAAAACAATGCTGCCTCCTGAATAAGGTGCCCCATCCGGATAGAAGAGGACATCATCAAGACCACTGAAATTTGCAGAAACGATGTCTACACCTGAAAGTCTGTCTGAAGTATTAAAGTTAATGGCATACAGCCTCTTATCCAGTGCATTCCTGATAGAGACATCTCCTATAATTACACTAGGAAGGTCAATATTTCTTGACTTTGTCCACTTATCATTTGACCCTTTTCCAGCATCAGCAACCTTTACGCCATTGAAATAAATAGCTATCTCATCAGCAGTATCTGCATCATTCACACTATATGCCAGCTTGAGTTTCTGCCCCTCGCCATTAAAGTTATAATCTTTTTTATCTACACCCGGGTTATACAGATAATCATTATCATCCTGAAAAATGACTGTCTTTCCATTAGAAACCTTTACATTTCTGACACCCCAGTTGTCATTACCGGGCGGATTTAAAACATTATCAAAGGTGAGGAGATTATTTCCTGATGATTGATACCCTAATAACAGGGTGCAGGTCTCTTGATCTGGATCAAGGTCTACCAGCCTTGTGGTGTTATCCTGAATTGCAAGATTTCTTGCATATCTTAATGCATTAACAACCTCCTGAGCGGCCTCGTCAAGTAGAGTCTCATCCATGATCCCCCGTATAG
>MHER01000084.1:9756-10164 GCA_001805205.1 Nitrospirae bacterium RIFCSPLOW2_12_42_9
CCTGTAACTTATATATCCATCCATTAAGACTATCTGTCATCATAAGTTGTATTATTGGCGTAAAACTCCCCTGTTGTCCTCACAAAATACCATCCGGCTGCAGTCCCGTCAGCCGCACTGTTTTCATTTCCAAGGGTTACAGTAACAGCGTCAATAGTAACTGTAGATGCCTGGGCATCGGTGGTTGTAGCCGCATTTGGAAGTGGATTCCTTGGGACACCCTTCTTTAAATACGGCCCGAATCTGAATGTATTATCACACGTTGTGTCAGTATTGCCGCTTACATCAGAACAGAATGTGAGTTGTTTTAAAAAGGCATCATAAGTACTTGTATGGTTTGACCCTTCGTGATCGTTCACAACACCAGGATAGATACTATTATGCTGATGATAGTAAAGCTCTATTGAA
>MHER01000085.1 GCA_001805205.1 Nitrospirae bacterium RIFCSPLOW2_12_42_9
TGCTGCACTGCACCTGCAAGGCCGTACCGCTCTCTTGCTGCTTTAGATATCTTTTGCTGCACTGCACCTGCAAGGCCGTACCGCTCTCTTGCTGCTTTAGATATCTTTTCCAACGTGTCAAAGTCAAGCTTAACTTTTGCTATGGTCCCATCAGGCAGCGGAACTCCACCATGTGTTGTTCCTGTCTGAACACTTATCTTACTTATACCCTTTAAAGAAGAACCTTTTTTTGAGAGTGTCTCTGAATATCCATCCATAAATGACCGGAGGTCTTCAACTGTACTGTTCTTCCCGCCCACTTCACCTATCTCACCACCCACTGAGATGGTTACACCTCTGGGCTGAAGTTGTCTGATAAAGGAAGTAAGCTCGGCAGCCAACTCAAAGTTCAGACGCTGCTGCTCTTTTAAATCCGGTTTTGAGAGATCAACCAGTGTAGAGGTGTCTATATCAATATTATAGAAGCTGGCCTCTATTGCCTCCTGAATTAGTTTCTTTAGGGATGTTATTTCTTTTCCAGGGTCTTGCTGATATTTCTTGGCATTAGCCTGGAAGTGGTCACCCTGAATGAAGACGGGCCCTTTATACCCTTCCCTTAATGCTGCTGCAATCATGACAACTGCATACTCAGCAGGTGATTGGAAGGTATAACCTATCTCTGATCTTGCTATCTCAAAGATAAAGGCACCTGTATTGTTTTTCTTTGCTGTCCTGTAAACAGCCCTTGCCACATCATAACTGAGTCCACGGATATTGATTGCAGGAACTGTGAACCCCTTAACCTCACCTTTTCCCATGGCATCATAAAGACCCTGTATAGAGGCAGACCTGATACCGAGTTCAAATGCAATGGCCTTTATAAGCCACCTTGTCTTATTTAATATCTCTGTATCTTCATTGAAGACGGCATTAAATAATAATCTATCGACCAGATCGCCCTGTACTGCAGCCTCATTTATTATACTTACCCATCCATCCTCGATCTTTACAACACCCTTAATTGAATCATTTAACTCTTGTAAGGATTTGTATCTCATTTTACACCTCCCTTTAATCTTTCTTAGAATTTATTTATCAGGACTTCCAGTTCTTCAATCTTTATCTCTGTCAAACTCTTTACTACCATGTCAGCCATTGTTAATCTATCCTGACCATACGTATTGGTAACAGCGATACACTTCATACCTGCTGAGTGGGCTGCTTCTATACCTGCAATGGAATCTTCGATAACCAGGCATTCTTCTGCCATGATCTCCTGCATGCCCTCTCCATTAAGCCCTTCCAGTGTCTTGTTAAAACACTCAGGGTCAGGTTTCCCGTATTTTACATCTTCTGCACTCACAATCAATTCAAATGCAGAATGTATACCTGCGTAGCGTAAGACAAACTCTATCTCATGTCTCAAAGCGCCAGAGGCAATAGCGAGGCGATATTTATTTTGAACTGTTTTAATAAAATCCTTAACACCGGGGAATATAAAGAGGTCTTTCTTAATATATTCCATTAAATACCCGGTCTTTTTTTCTATGAGCGATTGAATCTGATTAGAAGGGTTATTTAACCCATGAGATTGAAGTACAGTAGCAAAACACCCCTTATCATCCATGCCGAGGTATTTCTCGTAATACTCTTTTTCATTAAGGGATATCCCCATCTCCTTAAGTACCTTTTGAAACATCTTAAGGTGGACAGGTTCGCTATCTGTAATTACACCATCAAAATCGAAAATAATTGCCTTTAACATTGATAATGGCAATATAACATGAAGTGAAAGTCTGTTGCAATATACAATGAAAAGAGATTTAGTTATTGACAATTGAGATTTATTATTTTAGTGTTTTATTTAGTCTATAGGAGGGAAAAGTGGGTATAACTGAAGGCATCAAAGAAATACTCGTAGTAGATGATGAACCCCTGATAAGGGAGATAATCATACGTAAACTAAGCGAATTTGGCTATATTGCAACACCTGTAGAAAATGCCTTTGAGGCATTGAATAAGATGAGGGAGAAATCCTATCCATTAGTCCTCAGTGATATTATGATGCCTGGTATGGATGGGATTGAGCTCCTTAAAAGATTACGGTCACTATATCCGGATACAGCAGTAGTTATGATAACAGCAGTATCAAATGTAAATATAGCTATTGAGGCATTAAGGGAGGGTGCGTATGACTACCTTATTAAACCATTTAACTTTGAAGAGGTTGTATTAAGTGTCAAAAATGCATTTGAAAAGAGAGATCTGATACTTGAAAACAGGCTCTATCAGAAACATCTTGAGGCATTAGTGGAGAACCAGACATCAGAGATCAGGCAACTTTTATCGAGGGAGCAGGAGAGGTCATCGGAATTGAGCAAGGCCCTCGAAGAGATACAGATTACACATGATGCGACAATAGATGCCCTTTCTGCTGCCCTTGATTACAGGGACAATGAAACAGAAGGTCATTCACAGCGGGTTGTAAGATATAGTCTTGAAATAGGGAAGGTATTAGGGCTTGAAAGGCGTAACCTTGAAGTACTTGCCCGTGGCACCCTTTTACACGACATAGGGAAGATAGGTGTACCTGATTCTATTCTATGGAAGCCCGGTAAACTTACAGATGAAGAGTGGGTTGAGATGCGTAAACATGTTGAATATGGGTTTAAAATGCTCAAAAGTATCCATTTTCTTAGAGACGCAGCCCTGATAGTACAGCATCATCATGAGAGGTATGATGGTTCCGGGTATCCAGATCGCATGAGCGGAGACAATATTATAATCGGGGCAAGGATATTTGCAATCGCTGATACTTATGATGCCATGACTACTGACAGGCCATACAGAAAGGCACTTACAGACAGGGATGCCAGAGAAGAGATAAAAAGGTGCAATGGCACCCAATTTGATCCTAAAATAACTGAGGCATTTTTCCAGATACCTGTTGAGCAGTGGTTTAATATAAAGGATGATGTCGATAAACAGTTAAGGAGATATAAAGAGAGGATTTGAGATTTAATTTGTCAGTATATCATACTCCTCGATGTGAACACCCTTATCACCCTTGATTACAATCCGTTTCTGATATTCCTTTTCCAGTTCTTCAATTATCTGTCTTTCTTCATCCAGAATAAGACTGGCCACAACCGGGTGAACAGTTACAATGATCTTCTTGTCTTTTGTTGTGCGTGCTAATTTTCTGATCTTCCTGAATATCTCATAACATATGGTGGTAGCAGACTTTGTATAACCACGACCACTACAGTAGCTGCATGGTTCACACAAGGTTCTCATAATATTTTCCCGTGTCCTCTTTCTCGACATCTCAATCAGGCCCAATTCTGACATCCTGATAATATTGGTTCGTACACGGTCTTCCTGAAAAGACTCCTGCATCGTATTAAATACCTTATCCCGGTTTTTCTCCTTTTCCATGTCAATGTAGTCAATTATTATTATCCCGCCTATGTTTCGAAGGCGGAGTTGATATGCCACCTCTTTCACTGCCTCTAAATTAGTCAGGGTTATAGTCTCCTCAGGGTCTCTCTTGCCTACATATTTACCGGTGTTTACATCTATAACTGTGAGTGCCTCTGTATGATCAATCACTATATATCCGCCTGATTTCAGCCATACCTTTTTATCGAGGGCCTTGTTTAACTCTGCCTCAATATCATAGGCTTCAAATATATGTTCTTCACCCTCATAAAGCTCCACCCTTGGGAGCATGGCAGGCAGGTATAAACGAACAAACTCCTTTATCCTTTCATACTCTGTTTTTGAATCAATTACCAGTCTGTCCACTTTGGTTGTGAACATATCACGTATCGTACGGAATATAAGGTCAAGCTCTGAATATACGAGGGCAGGCGCTGATGCGGTTTCCTTCTTTTTCTGTACATTTTGCCAGAGGAGTTCGAGGAATTCGGCATCAGCAATCAGGGACTCTTTATCCACACTTTCGCTTGCAGTCCTTACAATAAAACCTGATCCCGGTTTTTTTATCGCCTGAACCATCTCTTTCAATCTTGCCCGCTCTTTATTGTCCTTTATCCGCCTGGATATGCCTATATGTTCTACTGTTGGCATAAGCACTAAATATCTGCCTGGAAGCGACACATAAGATGTAATGCGTGCGCCCTTCGTACCTATAGGTTCTTTTGACACCTGGACCATTATCTCCTGGCCTTCCTGTAATATGTCCTCTATGCTGTGCTGTGTGGTTGATCTGAACTCCATCTTCCCCTCTAAACCTTCTTCTTCAATCATCCTGGCATATTCCTCTGCATCAGCGCCTGCATCAGTAACATATAAGAATGCAGCACGCTCAAGCCCTATGTCAACAAAGGCTGCCTGAATTCCCGGCAGGATCTTTACAACCTTGCCCTTGTATATATTCCCTGCAACGCCGCTCTCTTTCCTCCTGTCAATATAAAGCTCAGACACCTCTTTGTTCTCAAGGAGGGCAACCCTTGTCTCTTCAGTTGTGGCATTAATGATTATTTCAGTAGCCATATACTGTTACTGAAAATGTATTCAAACATAATCAGTCCTTTCGCTCTCCGATTGACCTGTTTTAATAACAGAGTATCTGGAGTCCTGGTTGGACAGTCTCAACCGTTCCTGCAAGATGTCTTTGACCTTACGATATGGCGTATAAACCGTTATATCGGGGTCAGACATCCTTGTAAGATAATTTAATGCGGCGTTGTGGTCAGCATCCAGAACCCCGTGAACCTCACAGTAAAATTTATCACCATTACGGACACCGAAGCGCCCGCATAGATGACAAATCTGCGAACCGTATGCCGAATTCACAACGACCTGCTGAACACCGTTCAGCATTACTTTATAATCAATTCGTTCCTGCAAATAACCTTTTAACCATGATGAAAAATATCTTTTAACATTCTTCGATAGTTTCTTATTCCAATTCGTAAATCTAAGGTCTTCTGTAACCATTACTGCTGGTCTTTCTTCTGTAATAAACCGGTTAAGAGATAGATTAATAAATTGTTTTATCTCGTTCAGGTTGATCTCTTTTTGATAAAAATATTTCCTTTTGCCGAGATTGTTCTTTTTGATAATCTCGGACTTGACAATATCCCCTTTCTTTTCGTATTTATCAGTCAAAGCACGAATCTTATTTCGCTTCTTATTTTTTTCTGAAAGTCTGTCAGATTCTTTCTTTAGAAGTTGATTAAACTGTTCGCCATATTTCCTGCCGCTGCTTGAGGTAATTACCTCACTAAAACCCTTGTCAATCGCCCTTTTATCTTTGCCTTCTATTGGATTTACCTGTATATCCTCTGCCTGATGTATTTCTATATGTTTACCTTTTAGCACAATCCTTAAATTTCCTGTTGACTCTGTAGAAGATGTCATTTGAAGTCTTACCCTTTTTCTTGGTGTTAGTCCCATAATCCCTATCCAGGTCCTTCCCTTATTATCTTTGTGAATGTCATACATATTCCGGTCTATCTGAAATGAACGGTTTTTATTCTGATAGGATTTTGTCCTAAGATATTTTCTTGACCTGCTTTTAAGATATTTGTGTATTTTATCTCTACGAATGTCCTTATCCTTAAAGATTTCAGGAAGGTCAAAGGATTGAAAGGTTATTGCCTTATATAAAAGTATTGATGCTTTAAGAAGATAAAATGCATAATGTTTCTCAACTTCTGTATAGTTTTTGTTTTTATAAATATTATTCTTTATCTTTCTAAACCCATTAGACCAATTTGATTTAATATTAGAAAAAACTTCATCAACTGCCTGCTTCCAATAACGAGCCTGGAGACCAAATTTATTAGCATAGTTTGTTTTAACCCATTCATTTCTTATCTGTCGGGGATAAGAAAGATAATTTAATCCTGATATAGAACCGTATCTTTGAAAAACCTCATTTTTAACAGAGGTATATCTTAATGCTATCTCGTATAGCTCGTTGAGTTTACTCTGGGTAGCATTAAAACAGTAATTTTTAATTGTCTTTTTCACCTGTAAATGCTCCTAAATTGTCATTGCGAGCGAAGCGAAGCAATCTCGTCCTTTGGGATTGCTTCGGGACTTGCCTTTTGCCCTATGTATTCGAGATATTGGTCATGGATATAATATCTTCTCTTGAGCTTGTTTCTATATGCTTTAAATATCCCTTCTCTATCCCATCGTTGTAATGTTTGAACTGATTTACCTGTCAGTTTTGCAAATTCATTTAATCTATATATCTTCATAATGAAGATATATCCATATCATATAAATATAAAAGTCAAGAACTATTCATAACTCTCCTCTTTTTAGCTTATCTCTGATCTCCTTTGCCTTTTTGGGCATCGCCTTGTAGAAGAACTCCATCTGGGCCTCAAGCCACCTGAGTTTCTCTATCGCAGGTTTTTTTCTGTATGCTTCTATCTCTTCTTTTGTTCTGTAATAAAGTAGTGGTTTAGCTTTCATCTTTCCATTCATCCTTGATTTTTTTAAGGTAAAATGTGTCGGCTATATCCTGCGGTCTGTTAGCCTTATCTTTCATCTCGATAAGCATTTGTAGCGGAATAACAGAAATAGTTATCTTCCCTGCCTTCATTTTCCTTCTTTCTTTGTAGACCTTATCAAAATTAAATGGCATTTCTACAAAGACATCAAGCAAGAAGAACGGGTCTTTTGGATCAAGGAGGCTGAAAACCATCATCCCCTTTTCTTTTACCCATTCATCCCTTTTTTCCTTTTTAATAAAGTCTTCGATCATCACAGGGACTTTTGGTTTAAAACCCATTTCCTTTACCGCATCAATAAATCTTTGAAGGTTAGCATCTTCAAGATCCACAATGATGTCTATATCAGCAGTAGCCCTTTCTATACCATAAAGATTAACAGCAATACCACCCACAAGAAGATAACGCACTTTATTTTGATTTAGTGCATGAAATAAAAGTTCAAATTTTATCACATAAACCTCACAATGACAGTTTTACAAATCCCAATGGAAATTTTCCACTAATCAGGTGTTTTGATTTTCCATATCTTCTTTCAGTCCTGAGGTCTTCAGAGATAGTCATCGAGATAAGTCCGCTTCCCCAACCAAGACGAAAGAGATAACTACCTTTTGCCCTTTCTAAGATCTGTTCATATACCGCTGGCGTTTCAACAGCGCTGCCGAATAGAATCAAACGCGTAGCCATGTAGGATTTTGCCAGGGCTATTATTTTATCAATGTGTGTCTAATTAATGCCCATCTTTACGACTCCGTGTTATATGATAGTTTAACAAAACCCAAGAGGAATTTTTCACTGTTCCCGCAGTATCGCCGTCTCCATATCTATAGAGGGATAGGATTTCATGAATCCAAAATCTCCTTCAGTTTCTGATATCTTTCCAGCTTTGTCTTATCTCCCTTTTTCTCTGCCCGCTTTTGTGCATCTTTTAGGTTTATTTTTTCTATGAATTGTCTGGCAAGTATTTTCTTGATACTTAATGGAATAGATTCAGTTTCAAAAAGCTTGGTTGAAAAACCGACGTCAAATCCATTAATTGCGAATAGGTCTTGATTGGTCAACCACTCAGCATCAGTTTCTTTTAACGTCAAAAGCAAATTGGAAAATTTCTCATGATTTGGTGATTTTCTTAAGGCTTCAAATGCCGATTCACATGCTGATGGTGCTTTTGGTTTTGGTTTAGGCATAGGAACTGGTTCATCTTCTAACTCATTAAATATCCCATACCCGACCGAGCTTTTTGCGCCTACTCCCCTATCTGACAATGCAGTCTTGAGAAACTCAACGGCGTTTTCAAGATTACTGTGACTATCTGCTACTATAGGGAAATAAAATTCGCTATCAGAATCAATTACAATAAAAGGAACTGGATTCGGGTCCATGTCATCAGAGGGGAAATCTACCTCTTGGGAATAATATTTCTGGAAATGGTTATTCATAATGTCGATTTTTAATTTTGGTACATCCACTGGGAACCCATCCCAAAACTGAACATGACCAACTCCTTCCTGACTGCCAAATATTATAGGTTCTTTATTTTCAATTCTTTTATCTGTTTCTGTGTCAAACTCTGCGAAAAATTTAGAAATACCTTTGATTGACGATGAGGGTATAAAGGGAAGTCCTGTGCAGTGATCTAATCTGATAGAGTTTTCAAGGGTATGTTCATCACCTAATCCACAGATTAAAGCATCAGACACTTTAGCCTTGATTATTGCACAATGATACCCTTTTGATTTTAAGACTGAAAGAATATTAAAAATCCTGCTCTTCTGGAATTCGGCTATTTTTTGTAATTGAGACTTTCTATTATCGAACTCTGTCTTGAGTCTAATAAATTCATCAACCTTTTTGTCTTTTAATTCTCGCGGCATATCGAAGCTGCCGTTAAACCTTACCCATTTATTAAATAACAAACTGTAATTAGCGTTCTTTTTATCTGCTTTAGTTATGCAATCAGGCAAAGGTATAAAAAACATACCACCTCCCTATTCAAATATTCCTGCGTTTTCATAACGTTTGACCCATTCAAGGAATCTCAAAGATTCTATCTGAACCTCCAGATATCTCTGAGCATCCATAGTGTTAATTTCCTTCAGTACATCTGCTTCAATATATCTTAACTCTTTAAGCCATGCATTTAAAGTCTTATACATCTTGTCAAATTTATCATTTTCTTTTTCTTTCTTAGCCCTTATAAACGCAATCGCCTGACCAAGTCCATTTTGCAATATCATTGTCGGAAAGGATTTGCAGAATTGTTTGAATTTTTCTCTCTCATTTCCTTTTTCTGGTATGCCTTCCAACAACGCCAATGCTTTCGCTGCCCTTTTCTGTGATAATGTCTGCATTACTCCACCTCCTGCCATATAAGCCTTGACCAGCCCCTGCCAAGGGTTTCATCACCGCCAATTTGGATATACTCACATAAAATATCTTTTAGCGACTTCATTAAATCATCGGCTTTCTTTTTGTCGTTGCTTTTCCTTTCATCCATCATATAAACTACGGTATAAAAAACGGTATCAGAGGGGACTAATTCCTGATACCATAGGTTATTTGATGTCTTTTGGTCTGTAAGTTGAATCCTTGCATGTATTTCGGTTGCTGTTTCAATGAGCATGGAAAAGCTCTTATCAGAGATTATGCATAAATAGTCTACAAGTTTTGATGAGTTATAAAAATCGTCTGAGGGAAGCAATGATTTCAAAGTATCAAGAATTTCTTTTCCTACCTCACCGATATTTGAAAGCTGCAAGTCCTCAAAGATAATTCTTTGTGCATTTACTTGTCCCAAATAATTTTCATCTTCAACATCAGGAACATTCCATTCATAACTTTTTTCGATTATTCTGCCATCTCTCTTGAGTTTTCTTAAGATTGCAGGACACGTAACCCATAAAAATGGAGCGACAGAAGATCTTACAGGGAACAGCAAAATCCTTGCGTCTCCGATGCTGATTGCTCCTGCCTGATCTCCGCTATGTTCTGTGCCGAAGATTGACTCAGTGTTTTCACCCTCATACTTCTCATAAGCATCCCTGAATGAACCCTTAAGCCCCGATGCTTGGATTGTTGGCCAGCCGGTTGTTTTTTCTCTTTGTATAGGCAGGTCAACTGCCCCAATTGCTTGACCTGACCCTGTGTGAAGCGGTGTTTCGCAATATATCCCTACAATACTATGTTTACTGTACATTTTCCCCTCCCAATAAAAATTTATTGTTTTTGCCTTTTACATTGCATTTTTCGAAATAAAACACAGAGCCTGCTGGCAGATATTGAACCATGTCTTTTGATTTATTCTTTGCCATATCCCAACCCCCAAACAATAAAGGTCTTTTTACAGAGTATGATATTAACTTTGATTTTATACCGCCTGGGAGTGAAACATTTAAATCATCATCCAAAAAATCTGTTATGGGCATTCCAGCAACCACTTTATTAACCTTAAAAGGTGTAGTCGTTACCAGAAATTCAATGCCTGCTTCAAAAGAAGGGAATATCAGGTCAGAAGTCTTTTCATAAATGACTGTTCTGTTTTCTCCCCCTAACGGTAGAATGTCTGAATCGGGGAAAGAAGAAACTCCATCCAGACAGAAGACCATGACTGCATTTTCTTTAAATCGCTTATGCGAGGTTATATACAAATGTCTTTCTTTTGCCGTCCTTAATCCTTTATTCAATGCAATACCCGTCCGCTTTTCATTCTCAAATATATCGCCCAACTGAGTAAAATCATCTCTATTTAAAGAAGCTATTGAACCTTTTAAATATTTCTCCATTCCTTTAACCGTTATATAATCCTCAACAGGTTTCCAGTCTGAACTGTCAATGTCATTATGCTTGTCAATCCACATTATATGTTTGAGTCTTGAAGAATGCTTTACTTCATTTAAATGTTTTGGTACAGCGATGGCAAATTTCTTTTTATCAGATGTTGCAAAAAGATTCGAGGGTGGCGTAAGGAGTATATCAGTGTCTTTTTTTAAGAATGGTCCGATAAAATTGAAACTTTCGGGCAATTCTCCGAAGCCGACTTCTTTATACCAATCTTTATCGCTATATCTACCGTTTTTGTAACCTTCAAAATCCCCGTTGGATTTCCGGGCAATTACTAACGTTCGGATAGCGCCTATAAATGTTTCCGGAGACGGAGGGAATATGGATGTTTGAAAATGAGACTCTCCCATCCCCATAGGTTCGCCGCCTCTAAAAAATAACGTATCATTTGGTATCGCTAAATATATAGGCATTTTACTCACCCCCTAAAGCCTGAGCCAGGAAACGGGCAATCATCAATCCATCTGTATTAAGTTTGTTGTTTTGGTCAAACGACATAATAGCGTTAAGCCGTTGCGCCCTTTCTGCCTTGACTTTCTTAAATTCGTCATCATTCAAAGACTTGTCCCTTTTCCCTTTTTCTATAAGAGATTCGATAAACTTCACAACAGAACCATCTAATCCCTTTTCTTTAAGCGTTTCAAGAGCAAGTTTGTTTTCATCAATCTTATACATAAGTTTTGAAGACTCTTTATCATCTGTTAAATCCTCTATCAGTTTTTGGAAGATAGCAATGAAACTTTTGCCGTTATTATCATCCCACTTTTTTGAAATTACCTTCTCTGCTCCTGACCGCTTTCTTAATGATATGGCAATAGCGTCCCTCCCCGTCTTTTCTTTAGCCTCGCTGTCCAAAATATGATGAGCATCCGTTATTAAACTTCTTAGCGGCTCCTTGTGATGTGCAATGACGACTGCTGCAGATATTGTTGAGGCGTCTCCGAGATGTATCAAGAGCCTTTCATTTTTTTGCGGTGTATAGCTTTCAGTACATTTCTCTATATTTCCGTCTGCTCTTTTGATTAAAAAAGGTGTCCTGTAAAGCTCTCTCAGTTCCTGAGCAGCTCGCAAAACAGTATCAACTGGCATTACGGCAAGCACATCGTCACCACCGGCATATATTAAGTGACCTTTATATTTCTTGATTACAAAAGGAACTGTATTTAGCGAAAAATCACCCAATGCCTCGCTGATTGCCTTGTGCACAGATGGGGTTATATGCCTTTGTTCGTCTATCCTGTTGTTACCGCGCCATCCCGCTGTCTTATCTGTTGCAAGTGATTTTTCCATTTTTTCGGGCAAGCTGGAATGCATTATATCCCGCCAGGTTGCAAGATCCTTTGACTTTCCATTTACCAGATCGCCCATCTTATCTCCGTCCATCATAAGAAGTGCGTAATACTTCCCGAAAATATTTGTAATTTTTATATGTGCCTCATCATTAAGTCTCTTGAAAAATCTTTTAACCTTACTATCAGGACTATTTTTCTCATCATTGTCATGCAACATGTCATAAGCTTTCTCATCACCGTCGCACTCAGTAATGAAATCAGACCAAATGCTTATTTTCTTCTTATCTTCCAACTTTCTAATAACAGGATCAAAAGCCATTTCTGTGGATGAAGGAAATTTAGCCCCTTTAAAAACATCTCTTAACTGTAAAGGCAATATATTGGGGTTCTTGTAAATAAACCGCTTTGTCAGACATATGCTGCAAAGCCTTTCATGCTCTTTAATTTCATCTCCGCTTTGATCTGCAATATTTTTCCAAAAGCCTTTAGTGGCGGTTCTATCCTCATCAACGCTTAACTGCTGCTGGTTGCCGCACTGAGTACATTTATCTCCCGGTTCTCTGTAGTTTTCATGAAAATGACGAGAATTCTTTGAGGCCGCGAATATTGACTGTGCCAATTCATGAGAGGGCTGATATAAAATCCCCTGATTCGCAGGATATCCGCTGCTTTTTTCAAAGAGCATGGATAGTTCTCTGGCTCTCTTAATATCCTTATCTGAAAGCACACCGGTTAAATTATCCTGAAATGTTTTTAGCCATGGAGATGCCTCCCAGTAAAACTCCCATAAGTTTTTATTTTGTCTCTGCCATATTTGCTCAAAATAGTTAGGGTTTGCACCGGCCAGCATTTTTACAGATTCATATACTGACCTCGATATTTTATTCCAATCATCACTTATCGCAGTCATGATTTTTTGTTGTATAATTTCAATAGATTCCTTCGGAAGTATTGCCACAAATTTGTTTGGGAATGAAGCAATTTTAAGGGCATTATTATCAGACGTATCAGAAACTTCGGTCAGTCCAGTTTCCTTGAGATAGCTATAGAATAAAGGCTGTCCTGATAATGATGGATAGATTATATGATCCGGACCGAATTCATCACAGATGACCCGCATTCCAGACCATGATAAATATGACAATATCATTGAACCCACCCATAAATCTCTTAACTTTCTTGCCTCTGATATGAAACCATGCACAGGGCCGATGGAAAATATAAAGAAATAAGGCTCATCTTTGCAGGCAGACAAAGCAGAGACTAATGAGTTATGATGCCAGATTGAATGATCAGGAACTCTGGTGTCAGCAGGGATCTTATT
>MHER01000086.1 GCA_001805205.1 Nitrospirae bacterium RIFCSPLOW2_12_42_9
TCATCTATCCTGCCAATACATCCTGATAATTATCAATCCCATTTGATACAGACAAAGGGGATTACCTTTCCCCCGTTCACCGAGGGGTTACACAGCACAAAAAAAACAGACAAAAAAATCAAACCTTTACCCTTTTTATCAAATTCTCTTTCTCTAAAACCAAAGCCATCACATCTACAAGCGGCTGGAGGACTTCGAGCCTTACCTCTACCCCCTCTCTGATTCCCTCCTGTATGGGTGAAGTAATCTGTCCTGGTGAACCTGCTACAAGCACACCAATTACCTTGTCCTTACCCTTCAATGGAAATACCATCCAGTCCCCGAACCTCTTATCTATCCATGTCTTCTTGCTAAACTCCCCTTTTTTTACTATCTTCAAATCCCGGATAGCGTAGTTAACAGGGTCGTCTTCTTCTATAATTATGTTCTGCAGCCTCCTGTTATCAAGACCATGTGACCAAACACACTGTAAAACATCCCCCTCATATGCAAACAACCCCATACTGGAAATACCGGATATATTGGCAAATATTTTAAATAATGCAACAAGGATATCTGACATATTAATCTGCCTGATAAGGGAGTTCATCTCTTGCTTCAGTGTGGAAAGTTTAGAGTCCTGCTCAAGCATAACCATTGTCGAACGGGATAATTGTTCATTGGTCATACTCTGCCGCTCTTCCTCCTTCTTTCTCTCTGTCAGATCCCGCATAACCAGATGATAGACCTTCATATTATTATGTTCTATCAGCCTTGCGCTAACATCCACCCATGCAGTCTCACCATTTTTCCTCTTTATAGTGACCTCGTGCAACGAAGAAAACCCCCTCTTTACACCCCTGTTGAATTGGTCAATAGCCTGATTTATCATAGACTGTGGAAACATATTCCAGTATTTCATATTAAGCAACTCTTCCTGGGAAAGGCCGGTTAACACCTCTGCCTGAAGATTTGTCTCTGATATGCTCCCGTTTTGCGGGTCTATAAGAAATATCGCATCATAGGCCTGCTCCATTAATGCCCTGTACTTACTTTCAGATGTCCTTAATGCTGTTGTCCTCTCTTTTATCTTATCTTCAAGGTTTTCATAGAACCCCTTTACAGACTCACTCATCCTGTTAAATCCATTTGCAAGTCTCTCAATCTCGTCACCTGTACGGATATCTATCTTATGCTCGAGATTACCCTTGCTGATCCGTTCAACTCCATCATGCAGTAGTCTGAGCGGTCGCAGCAGCATTCTGCGGACTATAGATACACCAAGAATACAGATTGACAGGACTATGATAGATTCGAGTAATATAATATTAAGTAAAAGTTTGTTTACAGGTGTAAATGTCTCTTTTGGATCCTGACGTATAAACGTATACCACTTATGCCCGCCAAGATTTCCCGAACCGAGCGAATTTAAAAAGTCCAATGTATTGAACCCTACAATAGAATTTTCCCCTCCGTGTGCATCATCACCTGCTACTGCCCAGCCACCCCCTTTTCCTGTAATAAGACTAATAAGGGGTTCATTCATGGAATGTTCCACAAGTGGGAGGATTGAACATATAAGAGGGGTCCCTTCAGAGTCTATGAGCATACCATGTCCTGTTTTTCCAAAACTCATATTCTTAATAAAACGGAAAAAGACATCCACATTCATAATATTTCTTATTGCCCCCAAAATCCTATCTGTTTCAGGATCAAATACAGGAATTACAATATCCATAGCCCTTATTCCTGTTAGCTCATCGAGATATATATCACTTACGTATATCCTGCTTTTACCATCAAAATGTGTTTCCCTCCACCACTTTGAATCTGACTGGTCTATCTTGTTGTTCAATCTCATTTTGCTATCGGCAATTATCTTACCCTCCCTGTCAACAACAATAAGGTCGAGGTGTTCCTCCCTCTCCTCTGAATGTCTCAGGTAATGTATAAGATATTCTTCGATGTTCCTTCTTTTTTTCTCCCTGACCGCATTTATAAAGGCAGATTCTTCTGACAGATTGTTAAATGTTTTAATCTCTTTCTTTACAGAATCATCGAACCTCTCTGCTGTCTTCTTGGCTATCTCAGCAAAGTCCCTCCCAATAGCCTCAGTCAGGATGTTTCTAACCTGGTAATAGGTAATAAACAGCCCTGTGGATAAGGCCAAAAAACCAGTAATCAATATGGCTATTACAACCTTTTTTTGTATACTCATATACATAATCTGGAATTATATCAGACATTTTCCTGTTTCTCAACGGCCATCTTGCACAATTTTTGCATATTAGTTTATGATATAAATATGATTGTTATAAGACCTGTTGAACAGGCCAAATTATTCACTGCCCTATTAAGCAGGGAAGAAAAGATCTTTGATGTAGTAAAAGAAAATCTTTGTGGTTCCTTTGGACCTGTGGACTATATAAGCCCCGTATTACCCTGGACCCATTCAAGATACTATGAAAAAGAGATGGGGTCTGACCTTAAAAGGGCATTCTTCTTTTTCAAAGATCACGTCCAGCCAGAACTGTTAGCTGATATCAAGAATACTACTAATAAGATCGAGGTATATTTCAAGAATGAGACAAATTTAAACATGCCTGTAAGGCCTGTTAATATAGACCCTGGATATATGACATTATCAAAGGTTGTACTTGCATCAACAAAAGACTACTCACACAGAGTCTATCTTGGGAAAGGCATCTATGCAGAAGTAACACTCTATTATATGGATAAGAGTTATAAACCATTCCCTTATACTTACCCGGATTACAGAAGTAAAGAGTATATTTTAATGTTCAATTCAATAAGAGAGAAATTATTATGCAGGTATTAAATATCTTTTTCTTACTGACCACATTTATTTTATCACTTTTCAGCGCTGCTCAGGCAGTAGACTTTGACGCTAGGGATAGCAGGGTGGATTTACCAATCCTCATGGTACCCAATAATGCTGTTACACCTCATATGAGCGCTGACAAGAATGGTCATATATACGTGACCTGGAGTGACAACAAGGGAGGGTCTCCAAGTATTTATACAAATACATTCTTCCCGGGCAGGGGATGGCTGCCGGATTCCATCCCCATAACTACCGGATATCCAAGACCCCAGGGATCTGAGATTGGAAATGCAATTTCACCTCAGGTTTGTTCAGACAATTCCGGTCATGTCTATGTAGTATGGGTTGATGACAGGGCAGTAAAGGCAAAAACAGGCAAACGTGACATATACCTCAGATATTCTAAAGACTATGGATTAACATGGTATCATGATTTTATAGATGAGCGAATAGATTCAGATAACCCGGCAATAGGTGATTCTATAAACCCGCAGATTACATGTAATGAAGACGGTAATGTATATGTAGTGTGGCAGGATGACAGGAATAACGCAGGTATCTATGAGGTGTACTTCAGATCACTCCAGATACGATTCGCTAAGCCCGCTGACTATATTCAATATTATCAATATCCTGAGGTAAAGCTCAATACCGGGGTAACGGCTGGCAGGTATAATGCAATCTATTCCATGATCTCAACAGATAGAAACGGGCATGTATATGTGGTTTGGGAAGATAAAAGGAATGTGCCGGAAGAGGATATATACCCAGGCATATACTTTAATGTATCGAAGGATCACGGATCTACATGGCTGCAGACAGCAACACGCATAGACAGTGCACCTATAGGTTTTTATGATTCCCGTCTGCCTGTAATAAGTAGTGACTCTAATGGCTATGTTTATGCAGCATGGACAGATAATGCGGGAAGGCCAACACGGGGAGATGAATTTGCAGGAGACGGAACTCTTGATGTCTATTTTAACCGTTCAGTAGATTACGGCGTCACATGGGATAAGGAAGACAAGCGTATAGATACGCCGGCTCAAAGGGTTGATGTAAGACATGCTGCCATAGGCAGCAATGATAAAGGAGTTGTATGTATAGTGTGGTCAAGTAATTTTGACGATTCATCATCCGGGAATAAGGATCATTTCAATATATACTTTAACCATTCAGAAAATCGTGGAAGCACTTTTCTTGATTCAAAATCTAATATACGCCTCGATACCGGCGTCCAGCCGGAGAAAACATCTGCACTTGCACCTCTGGTTCAGGTCGACAACATAGGAAATGTATACGCGGCATGGGTAGATAAACGTGAAAGTACATACGACATATTTTTTAATTTTTCAATAGAAAAGGGGCAGAAAGACACGTGGCAGGATTCTGATATAAGACTTGATTATCCTAATCCACCTGGCGATTCCATAAATCACAGAATGACAATAGATAATACCGGTAATGTATATGTTGTCTGGCAAGATGACAGGAGCGCCCTCGCTGAGGGTGATTATAACAACATCTACTTCATCAGTGGCTTTCTCGATATAGAGCGTCTGTTGATAAGCGGACAACGTGTTGGTGAGGCATGTTTTATAGCCACCGCAGTCTATGGAAACCCTTTTGACCCGCGTGTAAAATTGCTGAGGGAGTTCAGGGACAGGCATCTTATGAGCAACAGATTTGGGAAATGGTTCGTGTCATTATATTATAGATTTAGTCCGCCTGCAGCAGACTTCATATCGGAGAACAGTTACCTGAAGGCCCCGCTGAGAATAGCACTCTTGCCTGTTGTCGGAATAGCCGCTTTAGCCATGCATACAACCAATATTCAGAAGGTGATGTTGATACTACTTATCCTGTGTGTGCTCACTACTGCATGGGCATTCTGGCAAAGGTTGCATTGAGACGTAGGGACAGATTCACTCAGACGTAGGGACAGACCTTAAGGTCTGTCCCTACCTGTCCCTACCTGTCCCTACCGGAGATCAATTTACTCAGCATATTCCTTGCCTCTTTATAATCAGGCTTTATACTGATTGCGGTCTGGTAGTTCTCTTTAGCAAGATTAAAATTCCCTGCCCTGTAATAGAGATTTCCAAGATTATAATAAACCTTAAAATATCGAGGATCAATTACTATTGCCTTTTTAAACACTGCCTCTGCCTTATCGAACTCACCTTTTTCTGTAAGGGCAACACCAAGATTGTTATACACAAATGCATGACGGGGGTCCAGTGATATTGCCTTCTCATAGACCCTGATCGCCTTATCAATCTCCCCTGATTTTTTATAAACGATTCCCAGGTTGTAGTATGCCCGGAAATATCCCGGGTTTATCTTCAGACACTCTTTATAAGATTCCCTTGCTTTGTCAAGATTATTTTGAAGTTGATACACCACAGCGGCATTATAATGGGCAAGATAATATGATTGATTCAACCTTAAGGTCTCTTTAAATTCGCTGACAGCAAGGTCATATTCCCCTCTCGCAATATAAGCAAGCCCCATGTTATCGTGCACCCTCGCAGATGCAGGATTCTTTTTTACAGCATCCTTCCATAGAGTATAGTCATCCTTCCAGATGCTATTTTGCTGGATGGTCAGGATTGAATAAAGAAACAATACTACTACCAAAAGAATAACCTGAATCCTGCCGCGCAGTTTTCCTGCAATCACTCCGGTGAACAGCATAAAACCAATTCCGGCAAGATATCCCCTGTTCTCCTGTAATTTTGCATTAAGAGGGATCAATGTTGTTGGGAGGAGGGTTATAAAG
>MHER01000087.1:0-9340 GCA_001805205.1 Nitrospirae bacterium RIFCSPLOW2_12_42_9
GAACTTGGCGTAGTTGGGTTTGTGGCCAGGGCCAGCGGCCAGCCGCTTGATTGCCGTATCCAGTATCCGTTTCCTCCTTACGACCGTATTGTACCCAGGATGACAGTACTTCAGTCAGGGGATGTCCATGCCAGGGCATGGGTAAGGGTTGAAGAAATAAGAGACTCTATAGAACTGATAAGAAAGATATTGGACACACTTCCTTCAGATAGAATAAAGACCGGACTTGATGTTCCAGCAGCAGACAGGAAGGGGTTCGCTGTTGTTGAAGGATGGCGGGGGGAGATAGTTTACTGGACTCAATCAGGGCCAAATGGTGAGATAAACCGGTGTATGGTCAGGGACCCTTCCAGTGTAAACTGGCTTGCCCTTGAACAGGCGATCCACGGAAACATAGTACCTGATTTCCCGCTCTGCAACAAAAGTTTCAATCAGTCTTATTCAGGGCACGATTTGTAAAAGGGTATGCAAGGAGTAATTTCATGTTAAGGATTCTTCATCAGATTTTCAGAACCGGCAGTGTTACAGAACCGCTTTCTCCTGAAACAGAGGCTGTGATTGAAATTGTCGGAGACAGGTTGGAAAAGGAGATAGGACGGCGATTCCATAGGAGCCTTGCAATAAGGCTTGTGGATGCAGGCTCATGCAATGGATGTGAACTGGAGATACATGCCTTGAACAATCCGATTTATAACTGCGAGCGATTTGGTATACACTTCACTGCCTCGCCGAGATTTGCAGACATGCTCCTCGTCACCGGACCGGTTTCAAGAAATATGGAGATTGCCCTCCGCAGAACGTACAATGCCATACCACCGCCCAAGCTTGTTGTTGCAGCAGGTGACTGCGGGTACAATGGAGGAATATTCGGGGTCAGTTATGCATCCCTCGGTGGTATTGATAAGGTCATACCTGTTGATGCCTATATACACGGCTGCCCGCCCATGCCTGCCGATCTCCTTAATGGAATACTCAGGGTGATAAACCAGAATTCAGCAGCCAGGCATAAATAAACAAGGACAGACTATTATCGGATTATCGAAGGCAGTTTCGAGGAGTTTGAGAGGAGTTATCAGGCTGTAGTGTCAATTTTTATAGTTCCTGACCTGGTTTTATTCCCGCATCACTATATGCCTGTTTTAACAGATTTGTAAGCTCTAATTCTGATGCCCAGTATTGAAGATATTCCATATCCAGTAAATTTTGCTGCACCTTCAAAACACCGATAACATCATGCCATTGGCGATCAGATATACATCCTCCCATACGATACCAGTCCAGTTTGTTGAGAATAATATCTTCGGGAGACGCAAGGTAAAATTCAACTGATGCCTCATCCTCATCCATGGTATCTTTTCTTCGTCTTTTGAAAGATTCTTTGTGATAAAGCCCTTCTTTAACGATAAAAACATCCACTTTGAGCATAGTGTCAAGATGAATCAGATTGAATGAAGAACGGTTTTTAATTGCCTCCAAAATCATTTCTTCGTCAATGTAATAAGATGCTTCAAGCATTGTTACCAAAGAATGAACATGTTGGGTTTTTAAGTCCGATACCATGTCTACGTCCAAAGTTGCGCGGGCTATACCGTAAGCAGAACTGGCAACAGAACCTCCGATATAATAGTGAGTGCCTAATTTTTCAAAGGCTTCAACTACAGGTATTATAGCGGTTAATATGTCCGGAGGTTTCATAATGTCTTTCGATCTATATATTCACGGAGACGATTAGCCAACTCAGAGCCGTAATGATAAGCTATAAAAGTCAAAATTAATTCTCTCTCATTTAATTTCGGATTCGCTCGCATGATTGCTTTTCTTGAAAGCTGAATTATTCTCTGAGAGAACGATCGTGTTACAGATATTCTTTTAGCTATAGTTGCCTTACGAATCAAAGAGATTTGAATATTTTCAGCATCTGGATGTGTGTCAATAAATTGCTGCATCATTTTTCCGTATCATGGTTTAAATTGGCTATCCCCGCTGAATCACTTTGCACTTTTCAACAAATCACCAAGCTTTCTTATTTCCTCGCCGTAGAGGGCCCAGTCGCCGCGGCGCTGTGCTTCAAGGGCTCGGTTATAATGATCTCTTGCCTTCTGGAATACATTCTGACCTGTCTCCGGTTCTTTGTGAACAACCCCGGTAGTTTCTTTGTCTTGAGATACCCTGCCGCCAAACACGGATGCTAATGCAGAATCCAGAGTCTCTTCCATGGCAATACGGTTCTCATACGCCACAATCACCCTTTTCAGTTCCGGGATTTTGCCTCCTTCGGCCCGCAGATAAATCGGCTGAATATAAATGAGCGCTTCCTCAATCGGAATTACCAGAAGGCTGCCTCTGATAACCTCAGAACCTCTCTGATCCCATAGAGAAATCTGACTGGAGATGTTTGCCTCCTGGTTGATGCGGTTGGTAATCTGCATGGGTCCAAATACCAGTTTTTGCTTGGGAAAACGATACACCATCAACTGTCCGTAAAACTCTCCGTCATTACGCGCCACCATCCAGGCCGAGAGGTTGTCTTTGCCGCGGGGCGTAAAAGGAATCATTAAAATGAACTCTTCCTTTATTTCGCCAGGCAGTTTCATAATCATGTGCCGCATCATGGAATCAGTTTGTTCTCCTCTGGCAATAACCGGAATCTGCCACTGATCTTCTTTGTTGTAGAAAATCTGCGCCTCATCCATATGATATACCGTGTAAAGCACCGTCTGGTAAGCAAATAAATCTTCCGGATATCGTATATGAGTCCTCAAGTCCTCATCCATCCCGTCAAGCGGAATAAACGAGCCTTTAAAAATCTTTGCATAAGTCTGAATAACCGGATCTTCTTTGTCTGCGATATAAAAAGTCATTTTGCCGTCATAGGCGTCAATCACCACCTTGACCGAATTTCTTATGTAATTGAGGCGTTTGCCCGCTAAAGAACCAAACGTGTCATTGACCAGCTCGGCATACGGATAGTGGTCTGATGTGGTGTAGCCATCATATATCCATTTTAACTCCCCCTTCCTGGTGACCACCATATAAGGGTCTCTGTCCATACTCAGGAAAGGCAAGGCCCGTCTGACCCTTTCCTCAATATTGCGGTAATACATTATTCTTGAGTCCGGCGTGATATCATTGGACAAGAGAATCTTCAATGACCCGAATCGCATGGCAAACAACACCTTGCGGAACATTGATTCAATTCGCACGCCCCCGTTTCCTTCATAGTCTGCAAAGACATTGTCCTCGCCTGAAGGATAGTTAAACTCTTTTGTCTTAGTGTTTACCACTACCCAGTTGCCGGCAAGTTCTCCATAGTATATTTCCGGCCGGCTTACTGAAAGCGATGCCACGCTTGACGAGGGTGGCAGGTTTTTTAAGAAGAGCACCGGCAGGCCCTCCGGTGTTACTTCATTGACCGGACTTAAGGTGAGTCCAAAACCATGCGTAAATGTTAAGTGTTCGTTGATAAAGGTGCGCTGGGGCAGGCTTACAGGATTAAGCTCTCTGGGAGAGAGCAGAACCTGGCGGTAGTCGCCGTTAAAACGGTAGCGGTCGTTATCAATGGAGATAAAATCATAGTACGTACGGATTTCCTGCAGTTGGCCAAACGTGTCAAGCAGGGGTTCACGATCCCAGAGCCGCACATTTTTTATAGTGGAGCGGTTGTTATTGATGTCTGCCATGGTAAGGACTGATTCGCCGGTAAGATTGCGCTCTTCTATCTTATCCAACGCAAAAGCCTTTTGTGTTGCTTCAATATTGTGCTTGATAAAAGGGGTTTCCTTGATAAGCTCATTAGGCGCAATCACAAATTTCTGCAGGATGGCCGGGTAGGCCCATCCGCCCAGGACGGAAACGAGAATATAAAAGCCAACAGCAACCACAATAAGGTGATTGCCGGACTTAAAGATGTTTATTATCACCAGTATAGCCGCAACAACCGCAACAAAAATAAGAATTTTCAGGAACGGCAGCATAGCGTGAATGTCAGTAAATCTGGCGCCGGTAAAAGGTCCGGCAGAGCTGTAGAGCAAATAGGGGATTCTAACGGCATAAATTTTGAAGCTTGTTAAAACAAACAAAAGGGCAATAAGAATTGACAGATGCGTCTTTGCTGATTTGTCAATGAATAAAGTCCTCATAATTCCAGCGCCCGGACCCGGGTAATTGAAGGCAATAGCGCCCCGCAGCGCATAACTTGCAACCGCGCTGAGCAGAGATACAATAATAAGCCAGACCCCCATCCTGACCAAAGATTGAACAAACGGCAGATCAAAAAAGTAAAAACCAATGTCGCGGCCAAATATTGGGTCCTGTATGCCAAATGGCGTTGCGTTAAAATACTTAAGAACTGTCTCCCAACTGCCGGCTCCGGCCAGTCCTGTAAAAAATCCAAGTATAAAAGAGACCGGAAAGGCGAATGCATTAAAATATCTTTCCAAATCTAACTTTCTTACGATGTCAGTCTCCGCTCCAGCGCCTTCAGGCAGCCTGACAATCAGCGGCCTTGACACAACAAGCCGTTTCGCAAGCCAAAGATTGAAGTAGATGAAGACAAAGCTCAAAATACCAACTGCCAACCCCAAAGAAATCTTTGTAATAAGAATTGTGGTGAAGATATTGCTAAAGCCGATTTCCTGAAACCAGTACCAGTCAGCCAGCAGCCCAAAAAAGTTTGGTACTATAAAAACAGCCAGCAATACTACGCTGTAGATGATGTATGAAATATATTTTTTGGTGAGCATTTTTATTTATGATTTAGAGGGCAACAGGCTAACCCGGAAACTATTATACACAACATTGCCTCATTCGTCTATATATTACTCAAGAACATTACCCAAGACCAGTTAAATATTCTGGTTCATTGAAGCTCCCTGCAGCAAGCTGCAGGGATTGCGCTCGCTATGCATTTTCATATTTACATTATTCCCTTAACAGATACAACAGGTCATCTTCCACACGATATAGCATAGGTGCCACAAGGATTTTCGGATATACCTTACGCAGTCTATTGGCCTCACTCAGTACAAAGTCAATCTCGTTTCCGATTTCAAATGATGTGGCGGTACTCATGAAGAGCCTCTCTGCCCATTCTCTGTTACAACCTGCCTTCTCCACAAGGCCGGAGATAAATCTCTCTTTTCTGGACATCACATTTACCATCCCGCAGTCTGTGTGGGTAAAAAGTGCAATGCTCGATACACCTCCAACAGCAATTGCATAAGATACATAAAATTCACTATGCCTCAGATTGCCGCCGCCAGCGCGAATGACATAAGCAAATTCATCCGGAATCCTGAGCTCTTCACGATAATCCATACACATGCCAATCAATATCTCTGCATGTAAATGTGTCTTAAAGGGAAATCCAAGATTGTGATATTCCAGCAGATGTCCAACAGGAGTCCCCTTGTATTGAGGAAATATATCATCTGCAGAATTAATCGGAACTATTCGATCCATTAAGGCCCCCCTTTTCAAAGAATCTCTTCACATCGTCAATGGTATGAACTATTTCCATCTTTGGTAATGATGTTATGATGGTCTTACTGTATGAAGCGGTTACAAGGCGGCTATCCAGTATTGCTACAACACCCCTGTCTTCCGTACCCCTTATAAGCCTCCCGAATCCCTGTCTCAACATCAATATTGCAGATGGCAAGGCAAGGTCTCTGAACCATCTATCCCTTAGCCTCCTGCACCTTTCATCATAGACAGGATCTCCTGGTGAGCCAAATGGCATCTTGACAATAACAACAAGACTTAACTTCTCTCCCTTTATATCAATCCCCTGCCAGAATGTAGTCGTTGCCAGGAGAACTGAATTAGCGGTCTCTTTAAACCACTCTATCAACCTTGCAGGAGGCATATCACCCTGAGACTTAAAGGGATAATCAATATTAATATTCCTGGCAGTAAAGTTCAGATGGTTATATGATGTAAAAAGGACGAGGGCCCTTCCTTTGGATGCATTAATAAGCCCTTCGATACTCTTTAAAGACTCTCTTTGGAATAGTTCACTGTTTCCCTTATCCGGCGGTGGTAAACCCTTATCAATATAAAGGAGCGCCTGTTTCTTGTAATCAAATGGTGTCCCAATCAACCTTTCTTTAAAACCTTCAATACCCAATCTATCTTTCAGATAAGAAAAATCCCTGCACGTTGTAAGCGTTGCAGATGTCATAACAACACTCTCATAATTTTGAATTAATTTTTCAAAAGGGATATGGGATTCTACCAGATTACTTTTCAATTCCATATACCCCTTATTCCAATCGATATAATAGACCCTTTCATTATCTCCCTGCTCAACAAAATCTTCTATATCACGGCTAAGGGATTTCACATAGTTTATGGTTGTCTCAGCCTTGTCTCTCATGTCATTAGCAGCATCCTGTGACCCCGTATCCGGCTCTGTTTCGCCCGCTATAACAGTCTTACTTGTATTTATCCTGTTGATTATCTTATCTAAAGAAAGAAGCCCTTTAAGTTCCCTAAGACCGGTTATAATATTTTCAGGTATTGGAAAGGTGGTCTGGGTTTGCAGGCCTTTTCCTTTAAAGAATGACTCTATAGGCTCAAAGAGGTGCTCAACAGCGATCTTTAAACCCTTCAATCGATAGAGAAGCCAGAAAAGTCTTGAACGATTTAGTATAGTACCAAATACATCTGAGATAACATTTTCGATCTGATGGGCCTCATCTATTATCAACTGGTTATGGAATGGGAGGAGGTTAAATTCTGAGAGGATGTCATATACAAGGATATGATGATTGGTCACCAGTATATCAACCTCATACAGATATCTGTAGTGCCTGTAATAAAAGCAATCATCATAAAATGGGCACTCCTTTCCACTACAATCGACTGAATCACCGCAGACCCTGAACCAGAAATCAGGGATAAATGGCAGTTCATCCTTATCACCTGTATTAGTTGCGCTTGCCCACTCTCTGAACCTGGTATAGGCATCCCCAAGTTCCACAAACTCCTTCTCCCTCTTTAAGCAGAGATAGTTGTTTTTCCCCTTCAGGATGGCAAAAGTAAAATTATGAGGGATGATAGCCTTAAGGGTAATAAGGTCCTTATGTACAAGTTGATCCTGAAGTGCAATTGAGGCAGTGGAAATAATGGTCTTCTCTCTGGAGAGTATTACAGGTACAAGGTATGAGAAGGACTTCCCAACACCTGTGCCTGCCTCAATCAGGAGTCTTTCTTTATTCTTCAGGCATGAGTAGACCTCCTCTGCCATCTCAAGCTGTTGTGCACGGTGTTCATAATCAGCAAACTTTTCTTTTAATATATTGAAGGACGTTAATGGCTCTTTCAAATTATATCCACCCGGAAATACCCTGACAAAATCTTTCTTTGATGGACTCGTAAAAAGTCCAATTTCCCCTCCCCTGGTGGGAGGGGATTAAGGGGAGGGGGTATTTTCTACTTTTTACGAGTCCGTCTTCTTTAATTTGTGTAATTATATCATGTATGTTATAACTTAGAAGGTCTATTTTATCATTTCTTAGTTTCCCTTTTAGGAGAACCTCTCGAATGGATGTTGTCTTATTATCACGTCTACAATTTTTCCTGACAATATGTTTTCATTTTATATTTGTCTCAATCAATATAGGTCTTTCATGGCTGCTCGTAACAATCGAGTTATTTGGATGGAGAAAGAATGGCGGAGTAATTTATGTTGGGATTGCAAATTTTTTGAGTAGATTATTAGGCATAACCTTTGTTATCGGAGTAGCAACAGGTATTGTCATGGAGTTCCAGATCGGGATGAACTGGGCACGATTCTCAGGTTTTGCAGGAGATATCTTTGGCACTTTACTGGCATCTGAAGGGCTAATAGCCTTCTTTCTTGAATCCTCTTTCCTCGGATTATATCTGTTCGGAAGGAACAAGGTGCCAAATGGTATACACTGGTTATCAATACTTATGGTTGCAATTGGTTCTACTGTCTCTGCCTTCTGGATTATATCAGCAAACTCATGGCAGCAGACACCCGCAGGTTTTGTTATCAGAGAAGGCCGTGCAGAATTGACCAGCCTCCGGGATGTGGTGTTTAATCCTTCAACCATACCACGCTTTTTCCATACAATCGATGCATCCCTGATAGTTGCATCTTTCTTTGTGGCTGGTATAGCCTCTTATCTTTTACTGGAAAATAAAAAGATTGATGAGGCAATGAAATTAATTAAGATAACCATTATCACAGGGTTGATATTTTCTGTATTTCAGTTGTTTCCATTTGGGCATAATCATGCAATACAGGTAGCTTTAACACAGCCAGAAAAATTCGCTGTATATGAGGCTGTAGATGAAACACAGTCACATGCACCTTTGCTAATATTTGGAATACCAACGACAACTGAATCAGGCATCATGTGGCCTATTAAGATCCCCGGCCTTCTGAGTCTAATCACCTTTGGTGATGTATCAGCCACAATAAAGGGGATAAAAGACTTTCCTCCGGAAGACATGCCGCCACGCATTATCCCATTCGTGTCATTTCATATCATGGTAACTCTCGGCATCTATTTTATTATGGTAATGCTTTATGGGGCCGTGCAACTCTATAGAAAGAGACTATGGCACAAAAAGATATTTTTAAAATTACTTTTTCTGTCTATCCCGCTCCCCATTGTAGCCTCCGAACTCGGATGGATAGCCGCCGAAGTAGGCCGCCAGCCCTGGATAATATATAAGATAATGAAAACCGGAGATGGAGCCTCCACTGCAATACCTGCCTCAAATATTGCATCTTCTGTTGTTCTATTTATATTGCTCTATACCCTTATTGGAATACTCTATGTCTACCTTATCAGGAGAGAGATAAAAAGATGGACCTGAACACTATATGGTTTTTGTTAACAGGTGTCTTCTTAACAGGGTATGCCATACTGGATGGTTTTGATCTCGGAATTGGTATCTTACATCTCTTCATAAGAAAAGAGCAGGATAGGCTAATAAACATGCGTGCAATCAGCCCGCTCTGGGACGGGAATGAGGTCTGGCTGATAGCAGGCACAGGCTCTCTCTTCGCTGTGTTTCCCCTTGCCTATGCAACAATTCTTAGCGCCTTCTATTTTTTATTTATCATGTTGTTATTCTCATTGATATTCCGTGCAATATCTATCGAATTTCGTAACAAGGAATCATCTCAGAAGTGGCAGCATTTCTGGGACAGGGGCTTTGGCCTTGGAAGCCTTACAGCATCTTTTATATTTGGAGTGATGCTCGGAAATATCATAAATGGTCTGCCGATTAACAAAGAAGGAATCTTTGCGAGTGACATTATATTATTGCTTAACCCCTATTCTATTCTGATTGGCCTGCT
>MHER01000087.1:9347-9822 GCA_001805205.1 Nitrospirae bacterium RIFCSPLOW2_12_42_9
ACCATATTTACAATGCATGGCGGTATATACATGACATTAAAGACCGATGGTGTTCTTCAGGAAAAGATGAGAAGGTCAGTATTCATTTCATGGATTGCCTTTATAATCCTGTATTCATCCGCAATAATTAGCACACTCATAATCTCACCTATTATGTTTGACGGATTACTGAACCGACCCTTGTCCTTTGTCCTGGCTTTTATACAATTTGCTACGACCATTTTTATTGTGATGGCAATAAAAAGAAACAGATTTATCAGTGCCTTTGTGTCATCTTCTTTATTGATTGCTGCAACAATTTGCTTACTCGGACTCAGTCTATTTCCCTTATTAGTCCCCTCACGAATTGACCTGCTCTACAGCCTGACAATATACAATGCAGCTTCAAGACCTTATACACTATTTGTCATGCTTATAATTGCATCAATCTCCTTTCCACTTGTCATTGCCTATTCAGTCTATGTTCACAGGATAT
>MHER01000087.1:10056-10628 GCA_001805205.1 Nitrospirae bacterium RIFCSPLOW2_12_42_9
GACCAAGCGCCGGCTAACATTCCGGGACATTTTCTCGCCCATCCCGCCCTGGTCAATCAGCGAGATGATTTCGTGATCTCCCCTCTCCCGAGAGACGGGTGTGTGTTTCGAAAAAGAAATTCAGGCCAACGGAGTTCTGGGGCAATTACCTCACCCAATTTGGGGCATCCTCCACAGGATGGCAACCGCTTCCTCTTCTTCCCCAACTGGGTGGAGAACAGGTTTTGGTTCACGGAGCGATTGATCGAAAGTGGTTGCAACTGTTCGTTCTTCACTAGTTATCCGTTGGCTGGGTTCCTAACTTCTTTCCCTGCAAGCGGGTTCCGGCACCAAATCCACTGCCATCTTTTTTGGTTGGAGAATTGCTCGCCGAATGGTGAAGTGGAATTGTTTCTAATACCTTCTTTTTATGTATTTGTTTAGCGTCCCATCTCCAATGGAATCAATAACCTACGGAGAGGCTCCCCGCAAAAGTCCATGGTTTTCAAATCTTCGATTCTTGCGAATGCGCGAAAATGCGTGAAAAACAGCGAAAATTGGGAATCCAACAGGCCCAAAACACGCTAAACAAT
>MHER01000088.1 GCA_001805205.1 Nitrospirae bacterium RIFCSPLOW2_12_42_9
TGATGACCTGATGAAAAAGGGATTGCGACAAGAAAACAAGGACGTTTAGGACAGTCCTTGTAATGTAGGAATGATGACCTGATGAAAAAGGGATTGCGACTTGGCAATCTATATCTATTTGATTTATCTGTTTCGTAGGAATGATGACCTGATGAAAAAGGGATTGCGACCTACCACCAATAATGAATTAACATTTTTTTTCCAGGGTAGGAATGATGACCTGATGAAAAAGGGATTGCGACTTGTACTTTTCCTGTTCCCAGGTCTTTCAGCCCGTAGGAATGATGACCTGATGAAAAAGGGATTGCGACTTGAGAGTGCCGAGCAGCTTCTCATCTCCCCACTGGCGTAGGAATGATGACCTGATGAAAAAGGGATTGCGACATTCCATATCTCTCTCCCGAAGATTGGTTCGTAAATACAAATATCTCGGAAGCATCAGGAGGACTGCTCAACAGTACCTCTATTACCGGTGGCGTTTCAAGGGGGATGTCCTCTTATTTCAGGTTGGGAGGTTCTTTGAGTTCTTCCATGTTCGTGACCGCATTGATACTCGAAAGGACTCGATATCTGACGGAAATAAAAGAAAGGGCGCCGGTATATCGATTCGTTCCCTCACTCCCTCTTGAAATGAGAAAGAACCATAAGCTCGAATTGCGAAAATCGGGTTAATGGTAATGCCCATTCAGCATACCAGAGGGTGAGGGGTTATATAAGAGGTGAGAAGTTGCCGGAGGAGGCAAATCCTCCCCCTTGACGGCCTTCCTTTAATCTCCTAAACTGTTAACAGTAAATGTTGTACCTTTTAAAATTGCTCTTTTTATGACAGGGAAAGCCTGTTGAACCTGATTAATATCGGTTGCTAAATCAAAGAAAGGGGGGGTAAAAAGATGGCAAAGGTTATTAAAGCAACGGTTATTGATGAAACGCACTTGGAATTAAGTCAGCCGATTTCGACACAGAGGGGGGTACACATTAATATCCTAATCGCTGATGACCATGAAGACGATCGCCTTTGGCAAGAAGCCTCCAAAAAGCATCTGCTGAAAGCCTACGATGAAGAGGATGCGATCTATGACCGGTTATAGCTTTGCAGATGTTGTATTGATTGATTTTCTCCAGGTCACCGGTGATAAAAAAAGGCGTCCAGCCCTTGTTATTTTAGACATAGGCGATGCAGATATCGTATTGGCTCCCATTACTACAAAAGAACGAGATGGAGAGGGAGATTATAAACTCAAGGACTGGCAACAGAGTGGCCTATTGCGGGATTCCTGGGTACGGTTAGCAAAGATCACCTGTATGAGTAAAAATGACATCACGCGTCATTTAGGACAGATTACAGGATATGATCAGAAGAAGATCGTCGCTCTTTGGCAGAGGTTGTACAAGTTACCCCTCAATCCTCAATTACCAGGGACGCTATAATAGCATCCGTGTTATAAACAGGGACAGTAACTATTGCTGTCCAGAATCGTAGTTTGTCAAGAGGGCACTCGCGTTAACAAAGAAGTATCCCCATGAGGTAGTGGATATAGCGTGTAAAAGGGCACTTGCCTATGGGACGCATCAGTAATTCATAATGCGGCCTTCAGCACTTCATTAATGGTTTCAACGAATACGAAGCGCATGTCTTTCTTTAAGTCTTCAGGCAGTTCTTCTAAATCGGCCTCGTTTCTTTTGGGAAGGATTACGGTCTTTATGCCGGCCCGTCTTGCAGCAAGGACCTTTTCTTTTATTCCGCCTATTGGAAGGACGATCCCTGTAAGGGTGATTTCACCGGTCATGGCCACCTCATTATTTACAGGTTTTCCGGTCAGAAGGGAGACAAGAGAGGTTATCATTGTTACCCCGGCAGATGGGCCATCCTTGGGGATTGCACCAGCAGGCACATGGAGGTGGAAATCATGTTTCTCAAAGAAACCTTCATCTATACCAAGTTCTTTTGCCTTTGACCGCACATAACTCAATGCTGCCTTTGCGGATTCCTGCATGACATCACCAAGCTGGCCTGTAAGTGTAAAGCCCTTGCTCCCTGGCATCTGTGTTGCCTCTATAAAGAGTATGTCGCCGCCTGTCTCAGTCCATGCAAGGCCGGTTGCAACACCTGGGACTGCTGTCCTCTTCGCCACCTCCGGATATATCTTCTCAGGGCCAAGGAATTTGTGGAGGTCATTAGCTGCCACAATTATCTTTTCTACCTTTCCTGCTGCCACATTCTTTGCAACTTTTCTGCAGACTGTGGCTATCTCTCTTTCAAGGTTTCTTACACCAGCCTCACGTGTGTATGCAGAAATAATTTTCAGGACAGCATCATTAGTAAACTCGATGTTTTCTTTGGTAAGACCGTTTTCTTTAATCTGTCGCGGTATCAGGTAGTGTATTGCAATGCCGAGCTTTTCTTCCTCTGTGTAGCCTGAGAGGGTCAGCACCTCCATCCTGTCCCTGAGTGCAGGGTGTATGGTCATGATGACATTTGCCGTTGTGATAAACATGACCTTTGACAGATCAAACGGCAGATCTAAGTAATGGTCCCTAAATGAGAAATTCTGCTCAGGGTCAAGCACCTCAAGTAATGCAGAAGACGGGTCACCCCGGAAATCTGCTCCGACCTTGTCTATCTCGTCTATCATGAACAGGGGATTGTTTGATTCGGCCCTTCTTATACTCTGGATGATGCGGCCAGGGAGCGCCCCTACATATGTCCTTCTGTGACCCCGTATTTCCGCCTCATCGCGCATGCCGCCTACAGACATCCTGATAAATTTTCTCCCGAGGGCCCTTGCTATAGACTGGCCGAGTGATGTCTTACCTACGCCCGGAGGTCCGACAAAACAGAGTATTGGCCCCTTTGTCTCCTTCTTTAATTTCCTTACTGCAAGGTATTCAACTATCCTCTCTTTTATCTTTTCAAGGTCATAATGGTCTGCATCTAATATATTCTGTGCACGATCAAGGTCCAGATTATCTTCTGTGCTTTTGTTCCATGGGAGTTCGAGAATCCAGTCCAGATATGTGCGTATGACATTGTATTCAGGTGATGCAGACGGTATCTTATCAAGCCGGTTAACCTCCCTCTCTGCCTCTTTCCTGACCTCTTCAGGGAGGTTTGCCTCCTGTAACCTGTTTTTTAATTCATTCGTCTCCTGGGTCCGTTCATCCGTTTCTCCTAATTCCTGTTTTATTGCCTTGAGCTGCTCCCGCAGATAATACTCCCGCTGTGCCTTTGTCATCTCGCTCTGTACCTGTGTCTGGATCTTTCCACCAAGTTCAAGAAGGTCAACCTCTCTTGTTAATATTGAAATAACACGACTAAGTTTATCTTCTACGTCATCCAGCTCGAGAATAACCTGACGTTCTTCAAGCTTCATCTTTACTATGGTTGCGATAAGGTATGCAAGTTTCAGTGGGTCATCAAGATTTATTGCTGTTACCTGGAGTTCCTCAGGGAGATAAGGGGCGAGGGATATCATCTTCTGTGTCTGGGTGATGGCTGTCCTCATCAGGGCCTCTATCCGGTTATTTTTTACAGGTTCTTCTACTATTACGTCTATTGATGCATTGAGGAAAGGGTCTTGAGATATGTATTCTTTGATTGATATCTTGACAATACCCTGGACAATAAGTGCCATACCCCTGTCCGGCATCCTGAGCATTTTATGGATGACTGCTGCTGTACCTATGGTATAGAGATCCGAAATCCCTGTATCTTCAGTCTCCTTAGGCTTAATTGCAACAGTCCCGACAATACGGTGGCTGCTCATGGCATTTTCAATGGCCTTTATAGATTTCTCTTCTGATATAAAAAGTGGTATTACAGTGAAGGGGTAGATTACAGTGTCTTTTAGAGGTATTATGGGAAGTGTGTCAGGTATATCACTCTTTGCTATTACAGGCTTATCGTCGATATCTTTAAATACCTTCTCTTTTATCTTTGAGATCACCATAGGTTATACTATTCTAAAAGACTACAGACAATAGTCTAAAGACTATAGTCTACTGTCTGAAGTCTGTTTTTAAATTATAGTCAGGCAAGATGCCTGACCTATTTCTCCTTTTTCTTCTCTTTTTTAATCGTTATAAAAAGGAAACCCTCTTTAAGTTCTGCCTTGATACGTTGTGCTTCAATCTCTTCAGGCAGCATCAACACGCGCTCAAATTCACCATAATTTATCTCCATCTGGTGATACATAATACCCTTTTCCTGAATGGGATTTGTCCTGTTGCCATGTATGACCATCTGCTTACCTTCAAGTGTAATGGAGATATCCTTTTTTTCTACACCGGGTATTTCAACTTTTATGACAATATCACAATCTACTCCATACATATCTGTGAGGGGTTTCCATTTCCGGTCAGCAAGGAGGTGGAATGGGTGTTTAGGGTTAAACAGGCTGTGAAATAACCTCTCCATTTCCCAGTGAAGGTTGTCTAATTCATCGAAGATATCTTTTTTTGCCATACTTTTTATCTCCTCCTGAACCGAAGCCGCCAGTTGAAATAATTTATATTAAAGCCCCCTGCAGCAAGCTGCGTGGAATGCGCTCGCTATGCATTTTCAAACCCATGACTTCCCCTTCATATTTCGAAACTCTGCAATCTCCCAGAGGCTTAATGGTGAGATGCGCCTCCTTTCCACAAGGGCTAACTCCCTGTCATTGAGTAAAGATGATATGGAGAAGTCTGTCCTGAATCCAAGGTGTTTGCTGCAAAAAGGAGAGATGGAGGTCTCTATAGATGAAATAAGTTTGTTCTTACTCATGAAGTGGTTAACCATAACGATTAAACCGTCTTTCTTACAGACTCTCTTTATCTCAGACAGAACACTCCATGGATCAGGGACTGCTGTAATAAGATATGCAGCAAAAACTGCATCAAAGGTGTCATCAGGAAATGCCATCATAGACGCATCCATCCTCTCAACCACTATGTTTGAAATTTGATGATTTTTTAATCTTTTTCGCGCGCGTCTCAGCATCTCTTCTGAAAGGTCTATTCCATTAATAATGCAATGAGACGGAAAAAACGGAAAGGAGAGGCCTGTGCCAACCCCGACCTCAAGTATCCTGTCACCAGGACTTAAACGAAGACGTTTTACAGCATTCTCCCTTCCTGCACCGGAAATCTTGCCGAATAGTACATCATATAAGATGGCATAATTGTTGTAGACCTTCTGTACTGTGTCAGCATCCATAATTTAACACCTCCGTAAGGCCGTGGTTATTTTAACATAACATGGGAGATAATCAAACAGGGTGTCTACCAAACAGTAACAGACTCCACACTGAATACCATATTGAGCATATCTGTGTAGTCTATTAATTCTGCTTCCGGTGTGTTATTAAACGAGGTGGTCTTATCTATGATGGCTTCCCTTAATACACATATCCTTGCATTGGATATGGATGGTAATGATTCAATATTATGAATAAATACCACAGTAACCCCATAGGCATTATCCATTGCCTGCCTTTTTATTATATCAATGGCCTGCATGTCATTTGTGTTTTTAACAATATGCAAGATAGGTTTCATAGCTTAAAAAACAAATGTGTATTGTCCACCTGCAATGGTTTCGGATATCTCATCAGTATCCAGTTCCCGAAACTTATAGTTGCTATCTTTAAGATGGACATGCCCTGAAGACATTTTATCAACATAAACCGGGATATTCCACTCCTCTATAATAGGGAGAAATTTTTCTATTATATCTACATCTATTATTTCTTCCTCATCAGCGGATAAGAGGCGAGGGGCATCACCTGACAGTATAAT
>MHER01000089.1 GCA_001805205.1 Nitrospirae bacterium RIFCSPLOW2_12_42_9
CCGTAAAGGCGACTAAGTCAGCGATGGAGTAGTACTCCGGCAGCTTTTCATAAGGTAAGGTCCCTATGAATTCTATGACTTTATCCACTCCCAGTTCCCTTGCCCTCCTTAAAAGGCGGTTCCTCTCATTTTTATTTTCTACGGTATGAGTGATGATGACCTTGATATCCTTAACCCTCCGGGTAACGATGGGTATGGCCTCGATCAAATATGCCGTCCCCTTCAGCCTTGTATAATCGGTGCTGTGCATAATAATCTTATTTCCTGTCCATCTCTTATCATGGGATGTAACCGTTACCGGCCTGAAAAAATCGGTATCCACACCCATATACGTCTTCACTCCGCCCCTTCCGTAAATCTTCCTGAGCCACTCCTCTGTAGCATGATTAAGAGTAGTAATAACATCACTTTTTCCTGTACCCGTGATATCCATATGGGAATATAAGGCTGCGATGATTTTAATAAATAGCCGTTTTGGTAAAGTGAACCCCTTGATCATAGGTGTATCGTAGAAAAATGCGAAAGGCTCCCAGCAGTTCTGGATAGTTGGTTTATTGAGCCTTGATGCCACAACATTCATCGGAAATATCCCGGATATGATGACATCGCTGTTTTCAGTCTCTCTCTTTATCCATTTCTCATCTATCCTGAGCATCCAGGGAAAGAATAGCCAGTAGAAGGGGCTTGTACTTGTTGAAAAACCGATCTCCTTAACCTCTATTCCATAACGGTTGAACTCTTTTTTTACCTCAGGGGATGACTTTTCAACTATGATATTGACATCAAAGGATTGGTGCAGTCTCCTTGTCACCTCAAGGATGAACCTTGTACCACCTGTCCAGAACAGGAGGTGAGAATAGAGCCATGTCACACTCTTTTTTCTGTTCGCACTCATAATCAGTCTACTCTTTTAAAGAAAGTTCTCTGACACCGATCCCGAAGCGGTCTAACCACAATAGAAATTTCTTCTTATCAATCTTTGTCAGTTTCTTTATTTCTTTCCGTTTCCTAATCATCTCAGGGAGATGTTTGATAGCGGACAGATATGCCTTAACCAATACCACTATGAGCATCCGGGAGGAGTATTCATCCACAAACCTTCCTGCCGCCCCCTTTTTTGCGACAACCCCATAGGCCTGCAGGAGGAACCGGATAAAAGTATAATAAGGACTCATCAGGATCATGGAGAGGGGGAAATATTTGATAAGGATCCAGACACGGTTCCTCTCTACCCAGAAGGCCTTCTGCGGGGAATAGGCCGATGTGGAACCGGAATATCTGTGATAGACAACGGCCGTCGGGACATATAAACAGTTCCATCCGGCGAGCCTTCCACGAAGGCCAATATCCGTATCGTCTCCATAGGAGAAGAAGGTCTTATCAAACAGTCCTATTTCTTCCAGCATCTCTTTTCGATATAATGCAGCACAACCACTCGGGAAAAAGACCTCTTCCATTATATCATATTGACCTATATCCTCTTCCAATCTGCCGCGTCCCCTGTTTAACCCATCCCTATAGATAAGATGTCCTGCTGTATCTATGACATTCCTCTTATAAAAAGAGTAAATTTTTGAGGCGCACATGCCCACTTCAGGATTCTTTTCAGCAATTCTTATCAATTCTTCGATCCATTTTTTATCCGCTTCGGTATCGTTATTTAGCAATAAAAGATATTTACCCCTGGCTGCACCTATCCCCACATTGTTTCCGCCGGCAAACCCCAGATTTTCTTTATTGGCTATTACTTTAACAAAGGTCGAATAGTATCGGTTGAGAAATTCTACAGAGCCATCTATAGAGCCGTTATCGACTACAATAACTTCAAAGTTCGGATAGGATTGTTGTTTAAGAGATTCAAGGCATGTCTTCAAATAATCTTTACCATTCCAGTTGACAATGATAACGGACGCTAAGCGGTTCCTCTCATTTTTATTTTCTACGGTATGAGTGATGATGACCTTGATATCCTTAACCCTCCGGGTAACGATGGGGATGGCCTCGATCAAATATGTTCCCCTTCAGCCTTGTATAATCTGTTCTGTGCATAATAATCTTATCTCCTGTCCATCTCTTATCAAGGGTTAAGAGATTTATATTCAAAAACACATGATATATCAAAAAGGGGATTTTGAATTGATCCTGGGAATAACAATAGTAACAGAAACGGTGTAGAAAACTGGAAATATGAAATATCAAACTGATGGTGATAAATAGTCTGAGTCCACCCATATTTAGCAACTGTAAGCAGGAAAACAATACATATTGTTATGAAGATGATATAACCTGTATGGAGAAGGAACTTTTCAAATCCTCTGGTGAAGATCCCAGCTATCAATGAGGCGATAATGACCACAATCAACAGGAACTTTGGAATTTTGAATGACTGTACAAATAAGGGATTGTGTTGAAGAAATAATTCTGCATCCCACAGGAAGAAAGGGAGGATGGTTGCACTAAAAATAGATATTAAAAACAAGAAAAACGTCAGGGCATATTTCAATTCATTATTCTTAAAGTAGCGTGTAAAATATATGATAAATGGGATCAGCATAATTCCCCTTGTTGAGAAAATGATTCCGGCAACAATGCCGCATAGGATCATATTCTTATAGGTTTTTCTTCCTCTAACGGATTCACATACAAATATAAAAAGCAACAAAAGTATCATGTTGCTGAATAACTCACTCCGTGCAGCAACTTCCCAGAGAAAAATGGGGGATGTCCCTAAAAGGAAGAGGGATAACATCCTGTGGCTCAGGACATTATATTTTTCATAAACCAGGAAACCAAAACAGAGGAAACTGAAGACCTGGAAATATCCGATGTCTCCCATAAGTTGAAATGGCATAGATACAATGAAGAGACCCGGAAAACCTGAAATTGGATTGCCTAAATGAGATTTGCCCAGGTAGGGGTATTCACCGGATAGAAGATAAGTATTAAAGGTGGTTATTGCAGACCGCCTGTCTACGTTTATTGTTAATGGGTCTATTTTGTTAAGAAGCAGTAAATATGCAGTAGTGAAAAATAAACATATTATGCCTACTAATAGAAAGGGTTTTATGGAGAGTCTCCTTGAGAAATAATTTAGACCCTTGATGGAGAGAAGGACAAAAAAGGTGTAAATAGGGAGAAGAGTCCAATAATAACTGGTTATTTGTGGGCCATATTTGATGAGAAATATGTAGTTTATGGTAAGGAACGTTGACAGAGAAATACTTTCAATCATTATCTTTGGTATCATTAAGAATTGAGTTTGTTACATATTATTAATTTGGCCTTTATGATAAAATAACAAAATGAAGTATTTCTGTCAATGCACCCTTAATATTCTGATGTTACCATTAATATTCTTATCTCCATGCGGCCTAAACAGTGGATAAAGAATCTTTTTATCTTCACTCCACTTATCTTTTCTAAAACCCTGTTTATCTATCCATACAACTTAAAGTCATTCATGGCTTTTATAATATTCTGCGAAGTGTCAGGATGCGTATATATTATTAATGATATTGCAGATAGAGAAGAGGACAAAAGACATCCATTGAAAAGGCTCAGGCCAATAGCTTCTGGTGTTCTCTCAACTTATCTTGCAGGAGGTACCGCGGCTATACTAATGCTAATGTTTCTCATTGGTGGGTACAGTATGGGTAATGACTTCCTGGCTATTTTATTTGCATACTTTTCTATAAATCTTGCCTATTCCATATTCTTAAAACATGTAGTGCTGTTGGACATATTTGTTATATCCCTCGGATTTGTGTTACGAGTAGCTGGTGGAGGCTTTGCTATTGATGTAGAGATATCCTCATGGCTTCTTCTTTGTACCCTTCTTATAGCCCTATTTCTTGCTATGTGCAAGAGAAGGCACGAGTTGGTGCTCCTTGAGGATGAGGCTAAAAGCCACAGGAAGATACTGGGTGAATATAGCCCTTATTTTCTCGATCAGTTAATTGCTGTGGTTACGGCATCAACGCTGGTTACATACGCACTCTACACCATGTCTAGTGATGTGTATCTGAAGTTTGGTAACAATAATCTGAAATATACGATCCCCTTTGTACTCTATGGGATATTCAGATATCTCTATCTTGTCCATCAGAAGGACAAGGGAGGAAGTCCTACAGAAATTATGATGAGTGATGTGCCGATGCTGATGAATATGGGACTTTGGGCTCTGGTCGTAGGATTTGCGTTGTATTTTTGATTTACAGAGATTAAGCATATGACATCAAAGGTTGTGGTATTAAAGACAGATCCTGAAAGAGTGGTGAAAAACTATGAGCGTCTGATGCGACTTGCTCTGTATGAGGAGTTTGTCCCTAAAGATAATGATACTATAATTAAAATCAACCTTTCTTGGACTAAATACTTTCCCGCATGTTCATCCCAGCCATGGCAACTGGAAGGGGTCGTTAAGACTATGCTTGAGGATGGCTATAAGAAGGAGACACTTTTTCCTGTTGAGAATAAGACGGTTGTTACAAACCCGGTAAAGGGGGCAATAAATAACAGATGGATGTCGGTATTAAAGGAGTATGGCCTCCCTTTTATACCCCTTCCTGAAGTGGAGTGGGTGGTATATCCCTTCAAGAGTAAGTTATTAAGGCTCAATGCTATCTTTCCTGATGGTATCCAGATCCCAAAGATGTTCATAGGAAAGAATGTCATCCACTTACCCACTGTTAAAACACATGGGCACTCTATCACTACTGGAGCTATTAAAAACTCTTTTGGTGGCCTGTTAAAAGAGGTGAGGCACTATGCCCACAAATATATTCATGAGGTGATGGTAGATCTTTTGTTAATGCAAAAGGAGATCCATCCGGGCATATTTGCTGTTATGGATGGGACAGTGTGTGGGGACGGGGCAGGTCCAAGGACAATGATCCCCCGTATAAAGAATTATATCCTGGCAAGTAATGACCAGGTTGCTATTGATGCCATTGCTGCAAAGATGATGGGTTTTGATCCCATGGGCATCCAGTATATCAGGATGTGTCATGAGATGGGTCTTGGCATTGGTAATCCCAAGGATATAGAGATTGTGGGCGAGGATATAAGTAGTGTGAATTTTGGATTTAAGACGAAAAGAAGCCTTGTAATATGGGGTGACCAGTTTATAAGGAAAGGGCCATTGCAACCACTGGAAAGGATATTACTTCATTCACCGCTTGTAGTGTGGGCACCGATTGCATCAAATATATACCATGATTGGTTCTGGTATCCCATCATTGGAAAGAAGATAATCAGAGAGTTTTTTAAAACAGAATGGGGCAGGCTCTTCTTGAAGTATTAACCTGGCACCCTTGTACGTGAAAATGTTGAAGGGGATTTTCGGGGAAGAAATGAAGATTTCTATCATAACTCCTTAGGTATGCGATACCTTCCGTAACAGGCCGGGATGTCAGTGGCTGATCTGGAGATGCCGCATTATTGACGAAGCCGACAAGGAAATACGGAAGATGATCACACGCTATGCCTTACTCCATTTTGCAGGTCGGTAGAAAAATAATAGAGTATAATGTATAATTGGTCTAAAATATGCAATGTATGCAATAAGATATGCATGCTGAAGGGGTTATGAATCTACACAAAAAAGAAGAATTTGATACAGTTATAATCCTCCCTGCCTTTAACGAAGAGAAAAATCTTCCACCTTTAATAGAGAATATCAGGAATAAGATTCCATGTGCTGAAATAGTAGTGGTGGATGACGGTTCTGCAGACAGGACAGCCAGGGCTGCTGAAAAGG
>MHER01000090.1 GCA_001805205.1 Nitrospirae bacterium RIFCSPLOW2_12_42_9
AATATGGCGCTAAATGGCACTTTTCTTGCTTTGTAAGATATCCAGGATATAAAGGAGAATATTTATGCTATTTGAACCAGAAGAGGTCCGAAGTGAGATGGGATTAGGCGAGGTGGCCTATTCTTCCACCCCCTTTAAACTGTTAACGATGGCTAACGAATTCGAAAAGGCCGGAGTGATCACTTATGCTGTAGATCTTTATGCAAAGATACTTGATAAATATCCCGACACCTTTGAGGCCGTGGCATCAAAATTAGCGCTCTTTTTAATTGCAAGCAGGTATGAGTGCGAGGGGAAGAAAGAGTTGGCAATTTCTCTTATCAGGAAAATAAATATCGTGAAATAAGGATAAAGGATATATGTCTTAGGAAACAGCCGTCTCGTATTATTCCATTTCCACCGCTGTTTACCTCAGAAGTACCTGAGTTCTATATCAAGCAATATTGTAAGATGAACATTAGGCGGCAACCACATATTTTGATTATAGATGATGATAGCGATATTAACAGTGCATTATTCCTGGTGCTTCACAAGGATTTCCATGTCATCACTACAACCTCGGCAAGAGAAGGACTGGAAATCGCAAAGCGGAATCCTCCTTTCCTTGCAATAGTTGATTTAAAGATGCCAGAGATTAATGGTATCGATGTTCTGAAAGAATTAAAACGAGTGGAACCTGATATTGCAGTTATGGTCATGTCAGGTTATTCAGATATAAATGCGGTTATTGATGCCTTTAAGTGCGGAGCCACTGATTTCCTCATCAAACCCTTTGGCAAGGAGGCTCTTCTTGAGAATGTCAGGCAATTGTGCAATCTGATAAGTTACCAGAGAAAATCATTTCAGCAACAGGCAAAAGAAATCATAGGAGAGAGTCCGGCAATAAAGCATGTATGGGACCTGATCAGACGCTTTGCGCCTCCAGATATTACCATCCTTCTTCAGGGTGAAACAGGCACAGGGAAAGAACTCTTTGCAAGGGCTATACATTACATGAGTTTACGCAGCAAAGGTCCCTTTGTGCCGGTAGATTGCTCGGCTTTCCCGGAATCTCTTCTTGAAAGTGAGTTGTTCGGTTATGAGAAAGGCGCCTTTACAGGGGCAAATAGAAAGAGAAAAGGATTATTTGAATCTGCCAATAATGGCACTCTATTTTTAGACGAAATTGGAAACCTTCCCCCCTCCTTTCAGGCCAAACTATTGAGGGTGATCGAGGATCGCAACATCATTCATCTGGGGGCAGACGGATATGCCCCTGTGCCTCTCAATATCCGGATCATAGCAGCCACCAATATCGATCTCGATGAGGCATCAAAGAGAGGAAGTTTTCGTCCCGATCTCTACTACCGGATAAGCGCGGCAACGATCAGTCTCCCCTCTTTAAGAGAACGATATGATGACATCCCGATACTGGTAAATTATCTTTTGACAAAATTCTCTATGGAATTCCAGAAACAGGCAGGGATTACAGCAGAGGCATTGGATCTTCTTAATCGCTATCACTGGCCTGGAAATATCAGTGAACTGGAAAATGTAATCAGAAGCGCTTTCTTTATCGCTGATGATTATATTCAGCCCTCTCATCTCCCCAGGGAAATAATAGAAAGGAAGGCAACTGAGTTAAAAGAGGTTTATTGTAATTCACCGGATATAAAGACTCTCAGGGATGCTGCTGAAGATGCAGAGCGTCAGGCAATCCTTCAAATAATAAAAAATAAACCCTTTATCAATAAGACAGAGTTAGCCAGGCTCATGAAAACAGATCCAAAGACGCTGCGCTCCCGGTTAAAAAGATATGGATTTGACAGTGAAAATGCATAGCGAGCGCAATCCCTGCAGTTTGCTGCAGGGAGCTTCAATAGTATCTTCTCCTGAAAATCGGGAATCTTTCCCTATTAATAATTTCAAATTTCAAACCTCAAATCTCAAATCAAGTCGTAACTTATTGTAAATAAACAAATGTTCAGCCAAGGGTGCAGATGGCATCACTCTTGCTTTATAAGCAGTGGTGTTAACAAATATCAAAGTAGAACTAAAGAAAGGGGGTGATACACATGGCAGTAGAAAAGGCTATAGGTTCTTCCAGCTTAGTAGAGGTTATCGACAGGATCCTCGACAAAGGGATAGTGATCGATGCCTGGGTTCGGGTCTCTTTAGTAGGTATTGAATTACTCGCTATTGAGGCAAGAGTCGTAGTGGCATCCGTTGAGACCTACCTGAAGTATGCTGAAGCAATAGGTCTAACTGCAACTGCTGCTGCTTAGACTGGTCAACAGGAAAAATCCTTTGCCGGGCTCATCCTGACGTCTATTTGGGATAAAAAGTATGACTGCCAGGGGATTCTTCCTGCAAGTTTCTACTGGAAGCAGAAGGAGGAGTGGTAGTGGAGTTCTTAGTAGAAGAAACACAAACTATTTTCAACAATATAGTTACCCCTTATGAGATCAGTATAGAGCATATGGAATCCCTCTTTGATATGACCCATCAGCTTTTTAATAGTTTCCAGAATGCCTTCCTCGATGAGAAACAGGAATGCGAAATAAATAATGCGGAATTACGGGAGAGTCTTGCTCAAAACACATCTCTACGAAGAAAAGATTTTGATCATATGATGCAGGGTATTTTTGCAGATCAGGAAGAGAAGGAAGGGGAGGTAAGGAGCCTGTTAAACAGTTATCTGAATGAACAGAAGGAGATGACCCGAACATTGAAAGACAATCTGGGAAAGGTCAGAGAAGCCCTTGCCAGAGGTGAAGCGGAGAGGATCAAAGAATTTCATGCCATACTTAATGAGATATTTGTCAGGCAAGACGAGAGAAAGAAAGAGGTTATTTTCAGGTTAAAAGAGTTTCAAAAGGAACAACAGGAGATGGCGAAAAGGTTAAAAGATCTCCTGGCAAAAGGAAGGGAACTTCGGATAGATGATCTCAAATTACTGCTCAAAGAATTTAAGAAGGAACGGAAGGAACGAATAGTCCGTCAAAAAGAAAGAAGAGAAGAAGTGATCGGCATGCTTGGTAAGTTTAAAGAAAGTTGCGCTTTTAAAAAGGAGGATAAGTAAGATGGGAATGGTTACAGACATAGAAAGACTGGGGGAGGATATAATCTCCTCTTATGACAGGCGGGTAAAATCATTAAAGGAATTAAGCGACGAGGTGCACAAAATGCTCGATGGGTTTCCGAAAGAGAGAATGACAGATTTCAATGCATTAATGAAGGAAATTCAAGAGACCCAGGATAAGAGAAATAAGGAGGTACATCACCTCCTGCAGGAATTTAAGGCGAAGATGAAAGAGGTAGCTGATGAGATAGCACGAATGTCCGCCGAGTGGCACAAGATTTCAGAGACGATGCATAGAAGGCGGGGAGGGAAGGGCGCCAAATCAAACGGAGTGTCTGCGAAGGAATTAAAGGCATTTGAAGATGTTGGCAGAAGCAGGGGCAAGGAAAAGAGGTAGAACTAAAATGATTAATGAAATGACTACTGTATTAGAACCGGCACCTCTGCCCGAATTTGTGGAAACAAAGTACATCCAGGATATTACTGAAAGGGCCCTCTCCTATATCGAAGCCGGATTTCCTGTACATTTGAGAGGGGGATCAGGCACCGGCAAGACAACGCTCGCCACTCACATCGCAAGTAAAATAGGCAGACCGGTTGTCATGATGCATGGAGATGAAGAATTTACCTCTTCCGATCTGGTGGGAGGGGAACATGGGTACCGGGTCAGAAAGGTCGTGGATCGTTTTGTATCGAGAGTTTTCAAGATGGAAGAGGATATGGTCAAACATTGGGTGGATAACCGTCTGACGGTTGCCTGCAAATATGGTTTTACCCTGATCTATGATGAGTTTACCCGTTCAAGGCCGGAAGCCAATAATATTCTCCTTTCCGTATTAAGCGAGAAGATACTGGATCTACCGGCAGGAAGGGGGGAAGAGGGGCCTTATCTGAAGGTTGATCCAAACTTTACAGCAATATTTACATCCAATCCCGAGGAGTATGCCGGCGTCTATAAGAATCAGGATGCCCTTCGGGACAGGTTGATTACCATCGACCTTGATTATTTTGACTATGATACAGAAGTCGAAATAATCCAATCAAAATCCAACCTTTCTAAAAATGACGCTGAGAAGATAGTCAATATTGTGAGAGGACTAAGAGAATCAGGAGAATGTGAATTTGCCCCTACAATCCGTGGCTGCATCATGATTGCTAAAACGCTGAAGGTTCAAAACCTCTCTCCTTCTATGGCAAATGGCCTTTTTATGCAGATATGCCAGGATATCCTGGCCTCTGAAACGAGCAGGATCGGATCAAAGTCAAACCAAAATAAAGTAAAAGAAATCGTTAAGAAACTTGTTGCAAAGTATGCTAAGGGATAAATCAATGAAAAATATAAACCTGATAAAAGGTGTCCATCTGCTGAAAACAATGCAGAGCGCAAAGAAACGTTCTATTCCGAAGGCACATGTCTCAACCTATCTGGATCTCTATGTCTTATCCGAGGGAAAAGAAAGGCTACTGAATGAAGATGAGCGGCTATGCATGAGGAAAGAGGCCATCCGGAAACGGCTGGAGGAGATCAACCTGCAAATAAAGAAATTGGAGGAAGAGGAATCTGAGTCCGCCACGAAAAAGCGTGGAGACACCACTCTTCCTACGGTCAAAAAAGAGTGGAAAAAGTTATTGCTGGGGTACTAAAAAATGTCTGATCAGATGGCTCATTCGATTCAAACGACAAACTTTGCGGATATACTGGAAAGGGTTCTGGATAAAGGGATTGTGATCGCCGGAGATATTAAAATATCCCTGGCAGACGTTGAATTACTCAATATCAAGATCCGCCTTCTCGTTGCCTCAGTGGATAAAGCAATGGAGATGGGGATAAATTGGTGGCAGACCGATTCCTATCTGTCAGCAGAAGCAAGACAAGCTGATCTCGAGAAAGAAAATAAGGCATTAAAGGAGAGACTGGAAAGGTTGGAGGTGAAAATAAGTAAATAGTGAATAGTAAATTTCAAACTATTCACTGCAGGGGGATAAATCATGGTAAAGAAGAAGGAAAAGGGTAAAGAGGCAGATATTGACCTTGGCATAGTAAAACTGAGTTTAGGAGGGTTGTTTAAGGGGTTAGAAAAAATTATTGATCTTGCTGCTGAGCTGAAAGAAGCGGGCGGAGAGGTCAGGAAAGAGGGTGAATTTGATTTAAGCCATCTCAAAAAGGGGATGAAGGGGGTATTTGGAGTTTCTATAAAGACAGCAGTTGGAGGTGAACCTGTAGTAGAGCCCTTTGGAAATATCAGAAAGACCTCTATGGGACCTACAGTTGAAGAGGAACGGGAACCTATTACTGACCTTTTTGACGAGAAGGAGGAAATTATAATTATGGCAGAGATGCCCGGGGTCAGTGAAGAAGATATACGACTGGATTTAAAAGGAGATATTATTGAGATCTCGGCTCAAAGGGGGGAGAGAAAATATTATAAAGAGGTCTTAATTCCAGCGAATGTAAAGGCTGAGAGTCTTACATCGAGTTATAAAAACGGTATATTGGAAGTAAGAATAAAGAAATGAACCACAATAATACAATGACATTAAAGGTGCAGGAGGCATTGTCAAAGGATGCAGGAAGGGCTATCGCCAGGATAGACCCTGAAGATATGAAGATTTCAGGAATAGAGGTAGGGAAAATAATAGAGATTGAGGGTGGAAGAAAAACTGCTGTAAA
>MHER01000091.1:0-228 GCA_001805205.1 Nitrospirae bacterium RIFCSPLOW2_12_42_9
AAATTCTTCAGCCGTAACTTTAATCCCCGAATTAAAGTTTAATCTCTTTTCAATAATTGATTTTAGACTATCCTTATAACCTTCACTTGGATTAGAAGTATAAATATCTGACAAATTGATTTCATGATAATCATGAGGTGAATCAATCTTATTACTACTATTTGAAGTATAATATGTTTTATAATTCATTTGTGTTGAAATTTTAAAACACACAAAAGAAGTAGATCT
>MHER01000091.1:282-8003 GCA_001805205.1 Nitrospirae bacterium RIFCSPLOW2_12_42_9
ATCATCAATTACCCCATCACCGTTGAAATCTGCCAGAGGATTCCATCCCGGCGAACCTGCAATAGCGCCGTATAGCATATCCAGCATAATCAGGTCATATCCATCCACCCGGTTCTCTGATCCAGGGGTTGTAAAGTCTACATTACCCGGAGGGGTAGCCAGTATGGCCCATGAATAAGTCCTGGAGGATGTAATCCCTGTAGCATCCGTCACTTGAAGTGTAAAGGTATAGATACCAGGCGTCGTTGGGGTGCCCGAGACGGTTCCGGTCTGGGAATCAAAATTAAGACCTACTGGAAGAGTGCCGGAAATAATACTCCATGTATAAGGTGGTACTCCACCTGTTACCTCAAAGGTGAAGCTTGTGTTAATGTTACCCTGGTAGAGATTACTTACAGAATTAGTGGTAATACCCGGAGCCGGATTGACCATAATTGCCAGTGACTTTGTTGAGTAGGTATCGTACAGATCATAGGCTGTAACTGTAAACTGCCAATTCCCGGCCGTAGAAGGTATGCCGACTATTTCCCCTGTTGTAGAGATAAGACTCAGGCCAGGTGGGAGGCCGGATATTATCTCCCATCTATAAGGTGCTGTGCCTCCATTAGCTTGAAGAGTCGCGCTGTATGCAGCACCAACTGTTGTTTCTGGTAATGACTCAGTGGAGATAGATAAGCCGGCGTTAACGATCATAGAAAATTTTTCTGTTGTGATGGCACCGTTAACATCCTTTAACCGGACAGTAAAGGTAAAACTTCCGGAGGCTGTTGGCGTTCCACTCAATACCCCTGTAGAGATTTCTAAAAGGATTCCAGGAGGAGGGGTGCCGGAGGAGATTTTCCACGATAGAGGAGGTGTGCCGCCTGTGGCCGATAATGGCTGGTTATATGAGTGACCGATCGTGGCTTGAGGTAGTGATGAGGTTAATATGCGTGGTGCCGGGTTGACAACAAGGATAAGTGGCCGTGTGACCTCCTGCAAAGCAGCGTCTTTAAGCTTAAAGATGGGATTGTATGTACCGGATGTTGTGGGTGTCCCTGAGATCACGCCGGTGCTCGCATTTAACTGGAGGCCAGGTGCCATGTTGCCGGAGGTTTCACTCCAGGTATATGGGGGGAACCCGCCGGATGCTGTCATCGCGACTGATAAACTGGCACCCTCTGTTGCTTCCGGTAAACTGGTGGTGGTTATTTCGAGAGGGTATTGAACTATCTGTCCTTTATACCAGTTCAAACCTGGGATAATTTGCCCCGTGAGGTTTATCAAGCTCATGTTGGAAAAGGTAATATTGCTTTGCAACGTTTGAGTGCTGGAGACCACATTGAATTTTAAAGTTAGCAGCACACCACTGCCTGATGTCCCCGGGTCACCTGAATTTTGTGATACCCCAACTATAAGTTTATCCACTGTTTCATATTGCAATGCCACCAGCCTTACTACAGATCCATTTTCGGGTATGTCATCCTTTTCAAAAAAGTTACCAGAGATATAACCCGCATAAGTTAATACAGCAGGATCATAATCCAGATCAAAGGCTGCTCCGAAGGCAGGGGTGCTACTGGAAAGGGTGTTAACCTTTACATCAATGGCCACGATGGCTCCCTGACTCTGGGCCTCATTCAAACTCAAATAGATACTGTCAGACCCGGGGTTGGAATTTTCCTGTAAGAATATATAGGCATGGACCGGTGGTAAGATAATACAGCACAATACTATGGGGATTAAAAAAGATGAAAATAATATTTTGTGAATCATGTTGATCTCCTTATTTCTTAATACCGAAGTTTCCGATTAAAATATTAAGGTCTGATTGATCTATGAATCCGCTGTTGTCCAAATCAGATAGGGGATTCCAGTTCGTATCAAGTAGAGTCGAACCCCAACTAAGTTCAAGAGCGATCAAGTCATAGCCATCTACGCGGGTTGCTGATGCAGGGGTGTAAACATCTATATTCCCGGGTGGAGTGGCAAGTATGACCTTGTTCACCTCGTTGGAAAAGCCGCTCTCATTCCCTAAGTCATCATACGCAGTCACAGCAAAATAATAAATTATTCCTTCATCGAGATTGGGTATTGCAGTGGTGACAACGTTCCCTACATCAATGACTGTGTTATACGAACCTGCGGATGTTCCGTAGTATAATTTATATCCAGCAAGGTCAACCAGCGGTGTTTCATCTACATTTGTTGTTGGAGGGTCCCATTTAAGCGTAACATCGCTTGCCCTGGCCGCAGGGACAAATATCCATGTACCCAGGAATAAAGTGAGGAGCAGGGCGCCTTTTTTGAATTGTGCTGTACATTGTACTGCCATAGCTGTCTTCAAGGGCCTTTAGTCTATTGTCCGGGATCATGATGTAGATACAATGATGTTGTATGAGTGGCAGTATATTATTAACAAATATAATAATCAAGAGAATTTTTGAAGAAGAAGGTTACTGACCCATTATCTTCCTGAAGATACTTAGACATACAGAGATAAGACTCTTTCTGCGAGGTCTGTACTCCGGTTTTATCCCCTCAAGCTCTTTGCCAATTTCCACTTCAATAGATGAAGACTTTTTTATTGAAAGTATCTGAGACGGATAGACACTCCGATGTCCTGTCATAAGGAAGCTGATAACACATGCCACTGCAGCATTCCCACCCTGGAGATAAAACTCTATGGACTCCAACCCGAGCCCGAGATACCGCACCTAAAATAAGAATGTCAATGCTACAATAACACTGCCACCGATAATGCCTTTAACCGGAGACCATATCTTTATACGTTTGGATATCCTCTCACCAATAGTTAGTACCTCTATAAGGAAAAATGAGCAGATACCAAAACACCAAAGATGGCCCCTGCGATCGGTGTCCCAAATACAGAGGAGAAACCAGCGCTGATGCCGCATATAACTAGTTTCTTGCGGTCCCCCTCTGCAAACCTGAAAAGATTTGCAAATATCGAAGATAGTCCTGCACCAATCTGGGCACACGGCCCTTCTTTACCTGCTGAACCACCAGAGGCTATTGTCAGTACTGTAGTAACAAGTTTAAGAGGTACTACAAGCGCCTTTATATTTCCCGAATGTTTATGTACCGCCTCAATGACCTTCTCTGTACCCCTGCCCCCGGCATCAGGTGCAAGATATCTCACAAGAATGGAACTTAAAAATAGTGCTGCGGGTATAGAGAGAAAATAGTATCGATATTGACCTGTAAGTGCCATGCTTGAGTTGAGGAGCTTTAAAAACAGTGTAGTACCCATGCCGACAATAATGCCTATGATGGTCGCAAGGACGACCCATTTCAGAATACTGATAAAGAGGATTGTTGGTTCTTCTAACCTTTTAAACATAGCTACTGCAGTATATATTACCTGTAAAGGAAAAACCCAATATGCTTCATTTGATACGGTATATCTATTACTCTGGGATATCTAAAGCAATGCAAAGAGCCTTATTGAGTACCTCTATTTTTTGAAGAGAGAGTCTACCAACAAAATTGGTCAGTACAGATTTGGGAAGGCTAACCAGTTCATCACAATGAATACTGCTATCGTGCTTTAAGCCTTCATCTATACCAACGAGAACCTGAGTGGACAATCCGTCATGGACTGAATAGATGGGCGCGCAGATAACCGTTGAATAACGTGAGTTTATTAGCACTTGGCGGCTGACAACCACAAATACCCTGTATTTTTTGGGATCATTCGCCGAGGGATGCGTCACGCGATAGAGTTCACCGCGTTTCACAAGTCCACCTGATAGGCAAGGACGTCTATTGCTTCTTTGTTGAGACGGGCTGCGTGCCGGTTGATAATATCCAAGTCTCGTTCGTTCCGCTGATTACGTATCGTTTGAGCGATAAAAGCGCGCAAAGCCGTTTCAATAAACTCAGAGCGGTTCTTGTATTCCCCTGATAGTTTATCTACGGCTTTTAATACCTCTACGGACAGGGTGATAGAAGTCTTCGTTTTCATACTACCAATATACTACCATTTAAGATAAGGTGTCAACATCAGTTTATCTTATCCTGAATTCAGCTATTCATGAGATATTGAAGCTCCCTGCAGCAAGCTGCATGGAATCTTCGAAATGTAATGTACTTATCATTTTTATATTCGCTCGCTATGCATTTTCAACCCCTTTGCATAATATAGTATACTAACAATATAAAGATTTGTGAAACATTTCTCACTTATCAGGGGGAGATATGAAAATTGCAAGGGTAATAGTTACTAAGACCTGCACAACAAGGATTAAACAGGGTCATCTCTGGGTCTTTGAAAATGAGATTAAGGCTATTGAAGGTAGCTATAACAACGGTGATGTGGTTAATGTTGTGGACTCGCAGGGACGTTTCATTTGTAAAGGATATATTAACGATCTGTCAAAGATCAATGTAAGAGTCCTAAGCTTTAATGATGAAAATATAGACAGGGCCTTTTTCCAGAGGAAGATTGATGATGCCCTGAAATATCGCATCTCCCTGGGCTATCAGATGGATGACTCCTTCAGGCTCGTCTTCAGTGAAGGCGACCTCCTGCCAGGTCTTATAGTTGATAAGTATGGAGATGTCTTGAGTATACAGATACTCACCCTTGGCATGGAGAGATGGAAAAGTGATATTGTAAATATCCTGATAGACCTAATCCACCCGGAGACTATAATAGAGAGGAGTGATGTGGAAATAAGAAAAAAAGAGGGGTTAGAGCCGGCTAAAGGTTTCTTATGGGGAAAGGAGAAGGAGAAAATTGTTGTGAGTTTAGATGGTATTAAGTTTGAGGTTGATCTTATGGAAGGCCACAAGACAGGCTTTTATTTAGATCAACAGGAAAACAGACAGATAATTGAGCCTTATGTAAAGGAGAAAAAGGTCCTGGATTGTTTCTCATACACCGGTGCCTTTGCCCTCTATGCAGTTGAATATGGAGCACAGGAGGCCATTGCACTGGAAGACTCTGGCAAAGTCATGGAAGGATTAAAAAGGAACATATCACTTAATGGTTTCGATCATGTGATAAAGACCGAGAAGGGAGATGCCTTTCAATGGCTGAGGGCTAAATATAAATCAGGTGAGAGGTTTGATTGTATTATTCTTGACCCTCCCTCTTTTGTAAAAGAAAAAGGGGCAAGGGGCGGGGCATTAAGGGGATATAAGGATATTAACCTGATGGCTCTGAAGTTACTTAATGATGGAGGCTATCTCATTACATCTTCCTGCTCCCAGAATATCTCACCTGCCCAATTTCTTGATACTATTTGTGATGCAGCATCGGACGCAGGTTGTCTCCTGCAATTAGTGGAGAACCGCTCACAATCCCGTGACCATCCAATCCTTTTATCCATGCCGCAGACACATTATCTCAAGTTTGTAATCGTAAGAAAGTTGTCTCGCAACTACCCAATCTCCCCTCCCCTTGTGGGAGGGGATTAAGGGGAGGGGGGATTTTCATCCTCTGAGATTCCATGTGTTAATATAAATTCTGCTTGTGATCAATTTTCTTTAACAGCTCCTTGAGATTGTTCTGCGGAAGTTTGTAATCAGGCTTCAAAGATATGGCCTTAAGATACGCATCTTCAGCATCCTTGTATCTCCCTGCCATGGTATAGGCATATCCCAGGTTGTTAAAGACGCGGGCCTTTTGCGGAGATTTATATGCAGTGTCTTCCCATAAGGTTACCTCGCTCCTGTATACATGGTTTCGTCTGACTGTAAAAATAATAAGCAATAAAATGAGTGATACAATACATGCCTTTTTAAAAACACCTTTTTCATCCGAAAATCCCCTTTCAAATCCCCCCTTACCCCCCTTTTCTAAAGGGGGGGAATTAAGTCCCCCTTTGAAAAAGGGGGATATAGGGGGATTTTCATTATCCTTTGTGCCTCGAAGGGGCCTGGGGGTTTCCTTAAACACCGGGACAATACTGACAAATGATAATATGAGGCCCAATACAGGAAGATATAACTGTCGTTCATTTGCCACATCAAGTCTTGGCACAATTGAGTTTGTTGGAATAAGATGGAGAAAGAACCAGAGAATGCCAAATCCTAGCAAAGGTCTTTTTCTAAGACATAGGGCTCCAATAATTAAGAGTATGGAAAGGAATATGCACTCCATCACAAGCACAATTGACCATTCTGAGATAACCGGCAGGTCAGGGTCTATATTGAGTCTGTGAATCAGGAATACCCTTGTTATGAGGTAACTGACACCGTTTATCTGACTCATGAGGTTTTTACCAACTCCCCTGATACCAAGACTGTATTCAAGAAGCCCCCCATAATTCGGGTGAATAATTATGGCAATAATCATGATGCATAAGAGTCCCCAGTGAATTATCTGCCTCTTAATAACCGTTATAAGGTTTATCCTCCTCTGCTGAGTCAGCTCCCACAGTAGAAGTGCAAGAGGAAAGATTAACGCCGTTTCCTTTGTCAGAACAGCCATAAGAAAGAAAACAGGGGATACAAGGTAAAGGTATATCCTCCTTTGTTTCTCTATGCCATAGACATATGCCAGAATACTTCCGAGATAAAACATCGCCATGAGAGATGAAGACCGGCCGCTGATATAAGTTACCGCCTCACTCTGCACAGGGTGGATAGCCCATACAATTGAGATTATTATAGCCACTCTACGGCCAGAGGCCCTTTTCATAAATCTGAGTGAAAGGGAGTATATCATTAAGGCATTTATTGTATGTACAATGAGGTTTAGAAGATGAAACCCTGAGAAACCCATACCTGAAGTCCAGTTCAGTGTATATGTGAATTTAAGAATGGGTCTTATGCCATGTCCGAGGTCATCAAACCATGCATGCCAGGAATGAACCACATTATTATTCACGATTACATTGTAGTCATCAAACTGGAATATCCCCCGGAATGAGTTCAGGTAGGCAATAAATATCGTGAAGGTAATGAAAAGGTACGGAATCCACTTCCTATGTTTATCAATCAAGTCTGTCAAGTATGGCCGGAGGCTTTACAACTGATTGATCCTGCCGGGTGGCAAATGCCTTATCGAGTATTGAGACAGCGTCCCACCACCTGTTTGGCGCATTAAGGAGGACGAGCAGAACCCTTGTCCCATTATTTTCAGCAAGGGCTATAAGGCATTTCCCTGCCTTCGAGGTATATCCTGTCTTAACCCCTGTAGCCCAGGGATAGCGTCCTATCAGCTCGTTTTTATTTTCAAGCAGAAAGGTACGTTTTCTATCAACCGTGCTAATTTCATCTTTAACAATTGTAATCAGCTCTCTGAAAATCCTGTTTTTGAGGGCTGCCTCAGCAATGATTAATAGATCGCTGGCAGTTGAATATAACCCTTTACTATCGTGACCGCATGCGTTTGTAAAGTGGGTATCTCTCAAGCCCATTTCCTTTGCTCGTGAGTTCATCATGTCTGTAAACATTTTCTTGCTGCCTCCTGTGTGTTCTGCAAGAGCCCGGCACGCATCATTTGCAGATGTGATAAGCATAGCCGCAACAAGCTCACCAACCTGAATCTTATCACCATACTTTAACCCGATGCGGCTTCCGGTCTCTGTGGCAGCATCTCTGCTGATTGTTACAACATCATCAGGGGAAGATTTCTCGAGTACAATCAGCGCAGTCATTATCTTTGTCAGACTTGCCGGAGGAAGCCTTTTATCAGGCTCATGCGCCCAGAGTGTCTGCCCGTTCATCTGGAGAATATATGATTTTGCAACATGAGGGAATGGGTCAGC
>MHER01000092.1 GCA_001805205.1 Nitrospirae bacterium RIFCSPLOW2_12_42_9
CTGGAGTTCGAAAGTAAAAAAGACTATCTTGTAACTAACTGGAAATAGGAGGTGATATCATGGATAACTTTATGGAATTATTATTGCACTCGCTCAGGGCTTTCGGCATAACAATCCTGCAGTTTGTGCCGAATCTGCTGGCAATGCTGATAATCTTTATTGCCGGTTATTTATTCTCCCGCCTGATTAAATTGTTATTTCTGCGGGTCTTCAGGATAATAAACTTTGACAGTTGGTGTGACAAGGCAGGTTTGACCGCCATTATCAGAAAGGGTGATATATGGTCAAAACCATCAGACGTATTCGGGGGTTTAATCTATTGGTTTCTTATTATCCTTTTCCTGGTGATAGGATTAAGCGCCCTTCGGCTGCAAACTATTGACAATCTGATATCACAATTCTTTCTCTATATTCCACGTGCATTCTCTGCTCTTGTTATCCTTATTGCAGGATATATATTTGCAGGATTTATCAGCAGGGCTGTGTTGATAACTGCGGTAAACAGCGGTTACCACTATGCAAAGATTCTTGCCGAAGCTGTAAGGCTCTTGCTCATAGTTCTTATACTTGCCATGGCGCTTGAACAACTCCGGATAGCACCTGGAATAGTGATAGCTGCCTTTTCCATAGTCTTTGGCGGCATTATCCTTGCCCTTGCAATAGCCTTCGGCGTAGGAGGAATAGATGCAGCAAAAAGGATAATTAATGGCGGAGAAGGCAGGCCGGTGTCGCCGGAGTCGAAAGACAAGAAGAAGAATAATGAGAAGGAAAGAGATGCTGAATATTTTTAGGAGGTGAAAAATGGCAGATTTCTATCAAAATGATTTAATAATTACATTGCACAGGCTTGGAAATCCGGGGTTGGAAAGGATCGAGTCTGAGCTCAGGGAATTTTCCAGGCAGCGTCCTGTAGCGCTGGTACTCCCTGCGCTGGTTACAGAGTTTCAGAATGAGGCAATTAAAGGAATTATTGCGGAGTTAAAAAAGGTCAGATATATCAATGAGATCATCCTGACCCTTGGCAGGGCAAGTGACAAGGAATTCAGTTATGTCAGGGAGTTCCTGTCCCAGCTTCCCTGTGAAGTCAGGATTATTCATAATGAGGGTAAAAGGGTTAAGGAGATTTATGCGACACTCGAGAGAAATAATGTTTGGGCGGGCGAGGATGGGAAGGGGCGTTCTGCATGGATTGCCTATGGATACATATTAGCCAACGCACAGTCTGAAGTCATTGCGCTGCATGACTGTGATATAGTCACATACAACCGGGAGATGCTCGCCAGGTTGTGCTATCCCGTTGCTAACCCTAATATAGACGTAGTGTTTTGCAAAGGCTTCTATAGCAGAATAACCGACAAAATGCATGGGAGGGTGACGCGGCTGCTAATAGCTCCGCTCATCAGAGCCATGCAAAAACTTGTGGGGCCAAATCCATTTCTTATGTTTATGGACAGCTTCAGGTATCCGCTTGCCGGGGAATTCGCAATGATAACTGATATGGCGAGGACTAACAGGATACCATGGGACTGGGGGCTTGAGGTTGGTGTGCTGTCCGAGGTCTTCAGAAATTATTCACCACGTCGGGTTTGTCAGGTTGATATCGCTGATAACTATGAGCACAAGCATCAACTACTTTCCGCTGACGATGCAAAAAAAGGGTTGATGAGGATGTCTGTGGATATTTGCAAATCCATTTTCAGATTCCTTGCTGCTGAGGGTATTGTCCTTTCGGACAGTTTTTTTAAGTCGCTTCAGGTAGCATACATAAGGCTTGCCGAGGATACTATGGTAAAATACGAGGCAGATGCTGCAATAAACGGACTCAAATTTGACAGGCATGCAGAGGCAAGCGCCATAGAGGCATTTTCAAATGCTATAAAGATAGCATCTGAGGCATATTCAGAAAATCCGATGGCTGCCCCGCTGATCCCAAACTGGAACAGGGTTACATCTGCCATACCTGGAATCCTTGATATGTTGAAGAAGGCTGTGGACGAGGACAATAGATGATTTTGGCACAGATCCGCCATGTGATAAACATCGGGATTGATACTGACATTAACCCCCAAGTCAAATAGTTAAAATAGTTTAAAAAACAGACTGATTTTACCTGTTGACTTTATAAATAACCCTCTGTAATATTGTCACAATTGCGACTCCTGAATATTCTTGATACGACTATATAAAGATAGTTATGAGCTTTATTCTAACTGCAGTAATAATGTTTATTTTCTGGATTCTCCTCTCCGGAGAATTCAATATTGTACTTATCTTATCCTGCATTATATCCAGCCTTTTTGTCTCATATATATCTCATGATCTTCTAATCGGAAAGACTGATATAAAACTGGGGTTAATAAGAACACTGAGATTCATCAAATATATACCATGGCTCATGTGGCAGATAGTGCTGTCAAACATTGATCTGGTCAAACGAACTTTGCATCCCAGAATGCCAATTAGCCCCACTATATTCAGTTTTAGAAATGAACTTCGAACTGAAATGGGTATGGTTGCCCTTGCCAATTCCATAACTTTGACACCTGGTACTATAACTATAGATGTAAATAAAGATGAGTTCATTATCCATGCTGTAGCAACAGAGCTTGCAGAAGGTCTCATGGAAGGGGAAATGCAAAGGCGGATAAAAGCAATAGAAGGAGAGGCTGGTGTTTAATATAGCAGCAACTGTGATAGTCCTGGCGGCTGCCCTTGTTATTTACAGGGCGATTAAAGGGCCAAGGATATACGACAGGGTACTCGCGGTAAATGTCATAGGGACAAAGACCGTGGTCTTGCTTGCCCTGATAGGGTATATCTATGAGCGCCCCCATTTCCTTGATATTGCACTTGTATATGCAATTATAAACTTCATCGCTACTATAGCGTTCCTGAAGTATAGACAGACCGGAGGACTGGATTAAAAATGGATATTATTAGAACAATAATAAGTGGTATCCTCATAGCTACCGGCTGTTTTCTTATCGTCATTGCAGCTATAGGGGTTGTCAGGTTTCCTGACTTTTATACGAGGATGCACCCGGCAGGCAAAGGCGATACACTGGGACAAGGGCTTGTACTTACAGGGCTTATGGTATATGAAGGATTTGATCTGATCAGCGTAAAGTTACTAATTATTATTATCTTCATCTTTATTGCAAACCCGACAGCAACACATGCCCTGGCAAAAGCTGCCTATGTTGCAGGTGTAAAACCCTGGGTAAAAGATGAAGGAGATGGTAAATGATAGACTTTATACTCCTGTTTTTTCTCGTAATCTGTGCAATAGCAGCCATCCGGATGAAAGACCTGCTCAGTACTGTAATTATACTCGGGGCATACAGCCTTATAATGGCAGTGGTATGGACAAGGATGAATGCGGTCGATGTTGCCTTTACAGAGGCATCTGTGGGTGCAGGGATTACAACTGTACTCCTTATTGCAGCCTTGAGCAGGACACAGAGGGGGGAGGAGAATGGGCAGAGGTCACAAGTCAGAGTTCAGGGAAGCCTTAACGCTCACTCTATAATCTCATTGATAGTCGTTTTCGTAACCGGTGCAGTGCTTGTATATGGGACACTTGACATGCCTGATTATGGCGATCCAAATGCCCCTTCGCATCACCATGTTGCACCAAGGTATATAAAAGAACCTCTTGAGGAATCGGGTGTTATAAATATGGTTACAGCTTTATTAGCAAATTACAGGGGCTATGATACCCTCGGTGAGACAACCGTTATATTCACCTCTGGGATATCAGTTATCCTCCTCCTCAGAAGAAAGATACAACAATGAAGGATGATATTATAATAAGGGTTATATCGAATCTCCTGATACCCTTTATACAGCTCTATGCCCTTTATGTCCTGGCCCATGGAGACCTCGGCCCTGGCGGTGGATTTCAGGGTGGTGTCATCTTTGCCTCAAGCATAATCCTCTATGTGCTTGTCTATGGCATTGACGAGGGTAGAAAGAGGGCACACCAGAAGATAACCGATGTCCTTAACTCCGTCGGTGTCATGATATACGGGGGGATCGGTGTCGTCTGCCTGTTTTTCGGGGGATACTATCTCCAGTATGGAAAACTTCCATTAGGAGATTTAAAACACGCAAGCCATCTGGGCATTTATGGGATTGAAATAGGCGTGGAGGTCACTGTTGCAGCCGTAATGATAACTATATTTTTTGAGATGGCAGGGCGGAAAAGTGATTGAGATTATCATAGGTAAGTACAATTACTGGATATATATAACCCTCATGATGATAGGCTTCTATGCAATGATCGCAAAAGGAAACCTGATAAAAAAGATTATCGGCATGAACATTTTCCAAACAGCGGTTATTTTGTTCTACATATCCACCGGAAAGGTATGGGGCGGGACAGCCCCGATCTTATGGGATAAGGCTGTAATCTATGATAACCCTATACCACATGTCTTGATGCTGACTGCCATTGTCGTTTCAGTTGGTACAACTGCAGTTGCTATTGCAATAGTCATAAGGATATATAAAGAATATGGGACAATGGAAGAGGATGCGATACTGGAGATAGAGAGAAAACAGGCTGAAGAGCTTAGAAAAGGGAATACAGGACAGAGAGAGATATGAATATTGCTGAACACTTTCCGGCATTGGTTATTGTTATACCGCTATTGTTTGCACTTATTACCTGGCTTGCAGGCCTGATAAACAGGGCTTTTTGCTGGGTTATTGCATTGACAATAACATTTCTCTGTTTCCTTATGTCCTTCTCCATTCTGAATACTGTGATGCATACAGGGAGGATAAGTTATCATATGGGGGCATGGGAACCTCCATGGGGTATTGAATATGCCATAGACTATCTAAATGGTTTTGTACTTGTAGTCGTCTCATTTATTGCATTTATAGTAACACTTTATTCAAGGAAGAGTGTCGGCCTTGAGATAGATGAAGAAAAGAGTCCGGCATTCTATTCTCTATACATGCTCCTTTTTACAGGTCTTATGGGTATGACCATAACAGGTGACATATTCAATCTCTACGTATTTATAGAGATAACATCCCTTTCCGGATATGCCTTAATTGCCATTGGCAGGAGAAGAAATTCCCTTATGGCAAGCTTTAATTATCTCATCCTCGGCACAATCGCTGCAACTTTTATATTAATCGGCATTGGGTATCTTTACATGGTGACAGGCAGCCTCAATATGGCAGATTTGAGAGAAAAACTCCCTCCGCTCTATCATTCGAGGGTTGTTCTTACGGCCTTTGGATTCTTTACAGTGGGATTAAGCCTGAAGCTCGCACTTTTCCCTTTGCACATCTGGCTTCCCAATGCATATACATATGCCCCCTCGGTTGTAAGTGCCATAATGGCCGCTACATCTACAAAGGTAGGGGCCTACGCCATGTTACGAATTTTATTTACTGTATTTAAGGTGGAGTTTGATCTTAATGTTGTCCCTGTTACAAAGATATTACTTGTACTCTCGTGCATAGCAATAATAGCAGGCTCTATCCTTGCCATTTCACAGACTAATATAAAAAGGATGCTCGCATATTCAAGTGTCGGACAAATAGGTTACATCGTACTGGGGACAACTATGGCCAATCAAACTGCCATGACAGGCAGTATAATCCATATCCTGAACCATGCCCTTATGAAAGGCACCCTGTTCCTTGTTGCAGGATGTGTTGTTTATAAGACCGGTATAGAGGATATTTCAGGATTAAAAGGGATGGGGCAGAAGATGCCTTTCAGCATGGCCGCATTTACTGTTGGTGCGCTATCAATGGTAGGCGTCCCACTCACAGTGGGATTTATAAGCAAGTGGTACCTTGCAACAGGTGCCTTAAAGGCAGGGATGTGGTTCATTCTACCTATTATCCTTATAAGCTCCCTGCTGTCTGCAATATATTTCTGGAGGATTATTGAAGGCATATACTTCGCCCCCGCAGTTAGCAGTCAACACTCTGAGGTTAGTACCTATAGAAGCTTAGATCACCATAATCCTCATCCGGTATCCCGCAGCCGAGATGATGCCCCACCCGGCATGCTAATACCGACTCTAATACTTGCAGGGCTATGTATATTCTTTGGAATAGCAGCCTATATACCCGTATCAGTAGCAGAAAAGGCAGCAAATATGCTGCTTGGGGGTACCTGAATATGGTGGAGATAGTTCATTCAGCGGCCCCGGTCTGTGCAATAGGGGTATCACTTGTTGCAGTCATCCTGATGTTAATTTCAAAAGGCTATCCAAACCTGAGGGAATTCTGGACAATAGGGGCCTCCATCCTGAAATTCTCTATTGTTGTATCAATGCTTCCAACTATTCTTGATGGCAAGGTTATAGAATATTCTTTATACAGTATACTACCCGGGCTTGATATAAAATTTAGGGTCGACCCCATGGGGATATTTTTCGCATTAACTGCATCCTTCCTCTGGATCATCACATCATTTTATTCCATCGGGTATATGAGGGCATTAAAAGAACATGCACAGACCAGATATTTTTCCTTTTTTGCCATTGCACTCTCTGCAACAATGGGTGTGGCCTTCTCAGCAAACTTATTCACGACTTTTCTCTTTTATGAGTTAATTACCCTATCTACATTCCCCCTTGTTGCCCATACAGAAACACCTGAGGCGATCAAAAGTTCCCGCAGGTATATTGCATACCTGCTCGGCACTTCTATCGCATTTCAGTTATCCGCTATATTTCTTACATATAATGCCACGGGAACCCTTGAGTTTTCCAATCATGGCATCCTTGCAGGAAAGGCCCCTGATATGTTGTTGATCATCATCTTTATTTTATTTATGGCAGGCATAACCAAGGCAGCCATGATGCCATTTCACTCATGGCTCCCTGCGGCTATGGTAGCGCCAACACCTGTCAGCGCCCTTTTGCATGCCGTTGCTGTTGTAAAGACAGGTGTCTTTGTCCTTTTGAAGGTTATCCTATTTGTATTCGGAGTTGACCTTCTTTCTAAACTCGGTGTTGGTACTGCCCTTGCCTATTTCGCATCTTTTACTATTATAGTCGCCTCTTTTATAGCCCTCAGGCAGGATAACCTTAAACTTAGACTCGCCTATTCAACTATAAGTCAACTCTCTTATGTTGTACTTGCGGTCGCACTCCTTACACCAGGTGGAATTACAGCGAGTGTTATGCATATTATTATTCATGCATTTGGTAAGATTACCCTGTTCTTTGCTGCCGGTGCTATATATGTTGCTACCCGTAAAACGAATATCAGCGAACTTAACGGGATAGGAAAGCAGATGCCTCTTACAATGGCAGCCTTTACTATAGGTGTATTATCAATGATCGGGGTTCCTCCTGCTGCAGGATTCATAAGTAAATGGTATATGATTTCCGGCTCTATCGAAGCCAGACAGATACCATTTATTATCGTAATAGCTGCAAGCACAATCCTTAACGCATGTTATTTTCTTCCAATAGTATATACTGCATATTTTAAAAGACATGACAATGAAATTTATAACGAGGAGTGGAGGATGTTGAATAAGGGATATGGGATGATAAACTTAAACTCCGAGGTCAGGATAAAAGAGGCCCCGCCGCTTATGGTTGTATCACTTATACTTACGGCCATAGGAACACTTGTATTATTTTTCTGGCCATCTTTATTCCTTGAACTTGCAAGAATGGTTGTGGGAGGGGTTATATGATTAACTGGTTCCCCCCTGCAGCAATCTTCATACTCGGTGTATTTCTGGTGCCATTCATGTGGGGAAGGATAAGGCAGGCTTACCTCCTGCTTATCCCAACCATAGCCTTTATAGATCTTCTTTACATGTCTGAAGGGACAAATTACATATTCAATTTTCTTGGTCATGAAATAATCCTGGGCAGGGTTGATAAATTGAGCATGGCCTTTGGTTATGTCTTTGTCATTATGGCCTTCATCGGGGCCTTATATTCCGTTCACCTTAAGGGAAAGGGTGAACATATTGCTGCATTATTATATGCTGGAAGTGCAGTGGGTGTTGTCTTTGCAGGGGACTATCTATCATTATTTATATTCTGGGAGATAATGGCAGTATCGTCAACCTTTCTTATATGGGCGCGCGGTACAAATGCCTCAAATGGGGCAGGTCTCAGATATATCCTTGTTCACTTCTTTGGTGGATTGCTTTTACTCACCGGTATTATAATCCAGGTTTCTGCCACAGGTTCTCTGAGTTTTGATTACCTTGGATTAGGAAGTCCATCCTCATTACTAATCCTGCTTGGCTTTGCCTTGAATGCAGCCATTCCCCCCCTTTCTGCATGGCTCTCTGATGCATATCCGGAGGCAACCGTTACAGGTGCAGTTTTTTTATCAGCCTTTACAACCAAGACAGCCGTTTATGTGCTGGCAAGGGCATTCCCGGGTACGGAAATCTTAGTCTGGGCCGGGGCCATAATGACATTATATGGAGTTGTATTCGCCTTCCTGGCTAATGATATCCGGAGGATCCTTGCTTATCACATAATAAGCCAGGTTGGCTTCATGGTGACAGGGATTGGAATAGGTACAGCTCTCTCAATAAATGGTTCAATTGCACACGCCTTTTCGCATATCCTGTATAAAGGTCTGCTTTTTATGGGTACAGGTGCAGTCCTTTATATGACAGGAAAGAGCAAACTCACAGATCTCGGCGGACTATATAAAACAATGCCTGTTACTTTTATCCTGTACATGATTGGTGCCCTCTCCATCTCTGCATTCCCGTTATTTTCAGGTTTTGTGAGTAAGTCTATAATCGTAGATGCAGCAAAAGTTGAACACTTAACTACAATCTGGATCCTGCTCAGTATCTCATCAGTGGGTACATTCCTTTCTCTTGGTTTAAAACTCGCTTATTACACCTGGTTTGGAGAAGATGCGGGTATAGAGGCAAAAGAACCCCCGGCAAACATGCTCCTTGCCATGGGGATTGCATCATTTTTATGCATCCTGATTGGCGTCTATCCATCACTCCTCTATAACATACTCCCCTTTAAGTTTGAGTATCTGCCATATACCACAGAACATGTTATATGGACCTTGCAGTATCTACTTTTTACAGCATTATGTTTCTTTGTATTGTTAAAATATCTCGCATTAAAATCATATATTGTACTTGATACAGACTGGTTTTACAGAAGAGGCAGCCGTGCCGTGATGTGGATCGTTAATAATCATATGTCTGCATTAGGAACCATGCTCACAAGGTTCTCATTTGATATTGTCCCTTCTTCTTTGGGCAGGTTCAGTAAAAATCCAATTTCTTTCCTGAAAATAACTGCAGATACATTAATCATGACCTTCAGCAGCCTTCCTTACAAAGAAAAGATCCGAAGACAAATAATGAGAGAAAAAGAGATTTACCCTGGAGATATAATCAGACACTGGCCAATAGGTTCAACTGTCCTTTGGGTAACGCTATTTCTGCTTGCCTATCTCTTGATATATTACTTATACGATTGAAAAAGGTAAGACACTTATGATATATTATTACCCTGTCTGGTCCCATCGTCTAGAGGCCCAGGACGCCGCCCTCTCACGGCGGTAACACGGGTTCGAATCCCGTTGGGACTACCATTAAAAATATCTCAAATCCAATTTGTTTAAAATGATCATACATTATACAGACGCAGAGAGGAATTATGAAGTTTGAAAAAAAGATAAACATTTCGAGAGAAGATTTCGCAAAACTATTGGGTGAATACGCCGGGAAAGTGGCTGAGGAGAATAAACTCACCATTGAAGGAATGGAGATTAACCTGCCAGGTTTTTTTGAAATGGAGCTTGAATATAAAGAAAAACATGGATATGCAAAATTTGAGATTGAGATTAGATGGGATTTGAGTGCTTCAGGGGTGCAGTATAAGGAGTCTCCTGGTAATATATCTGCCACTGTCAAGACCCCGGTGGAAATACCAGGTGGTTTTAAAGAGATAAAAAAGGGGTTATCAAGAAAAATGAAGGAGATAGAGGATACAATAAGAGGCGGTAATTCCCCTGCTGAAATTGATCTAATCTATCTGCGTGACTTGATAAATGCCTTCAGACAACAATCAGAACCAGAATGGATGACTTCAATGAATGAACTCCAAACCTCTACCGAAGCCCTGATAAAGGCTGTCGAAATTAAAAATCTGTCATTAGCTGCTGAAAAGGTCAGAGAGATTAATAATATAAAAGACAGGTGTCATCAGGCATTTAAATAGCAAAAATAGCAGGAAACATTCATGAGCACAAAGCCTACGGGAAGGATGAAAATTGTCGGGCAGGATGCCTGACCTATTAGGGACAGACCTAAAGGTCTGTCCCTACGACTATCATGGGTTTACAGGTTAAAGGAAGAAATACAATACAAGACTTTGGTATATCAAGGGGCCCGGTAATATTATCCTGCTGCCCTGACTATAGATTAGATAATGTTACAAAATCCCTTCAGACCTCACTTGACCATCTCGGTGGAATCGGGAAATTCATTTCACCAGGTGATAAGGTCTTAATAAAACCAAATCTCCTCAAAGGTATATCACCAGATGCATGTGTAACTACACACCCGGCAGTTATTGAGGCTATTGTACGAATTGTCCTCGATTATGGGGGTCACCCTTTTATTGGTGACAGCCCGGCATTTGGAGACCTGTCTTCTGTGGCAGTGATCACAGGCATGTCAGATATCTGCAAACAATATAGTATTCCACTCACACCTTTCAACTCACCTGTAATTGTTGCAGTACCTGATAATATGGTAAGAAGGATAGCAATTGATCGGGCAGCACTGGAGGCTGATAAGATTATAAATGTCCCTAAATTAAAGACACATGTCCAGGTTGGATTTACAGGCGGTGTAAAAAACCTGTTTGGGAGTGTTGTAGGTAAACGTAAGGCAATGTGGCACTTCAGGGCAGGAGACAGGGATCATATATTTGGTAAAATGCTGCTTGAGGTCTATAAAATACTTAATCCATCCCTGCATATAATAGATGGAATTATTGCATTGGAAGGGAATGGACCTGCAAAGGGGAACCCCAGGCAACTCGGCCTTTTAGGATTATCAGGAGATGCCTTATCACTCGACCGGGTACTTTGCGATATCATAAATATACCCGTATCATCTGTAGAAATCTTTTGTGCTTTAAAGAGGCATTTCAATCTTGAAGTAGATATCAGAGAGATTGATATAAAAGGTTCTCCGGTTTCATCTTTTACCGGGAAGAAATTTGTTTTACCGGAGAGAATGCCTATCCGCTTTGACCTCCCGAGGATTATGTTAAGTGTATTAAAACATCTGAAACATAAGTTAACAGGTGCAAAAACCCGCATGGAGCATATATAAAGCGAGGACTTCTCTATATTTGAAGCTCTCTGCAGCAAGCTGCAGGGATTGCGCTAGCTACGCATTTTCACATCTTCCTTATCCGTTGCCTGTAACCTCTTTTAATACACCTTCCATATACGTCCTTATTTCTGCGAGGTTTTGTTCACTATCTGCCTCAAATCGCAATACAAGTACCGGTTGTGTATTTGAAGGACGGATGAGCCCCCAGCCATGCTCAAAAACTACGCGTGCACCGTC
>MHER01000093.1 GCA_001805205.1 Nitrospirae bacterium RIFCSPLOW2_12_42_9
ACCGGAGCAGAGTTTTAGCGACTCCCCCATTATACAGTAACCTCGACCATGCGGGTGGGGTCGAGAGTACCCTTGGATTCCATGACTTCAAGCCAGCCCCCAATGGCCTCTGTAATGTTGGCAATGGCCTCTTCCCGGGTTTTTCCCTGAGAGAGGCATCCCGGCAGGGCTGGGACTTCAGCTACGTAATAACCGGCTTCATCCTGTTCTATCAGGACATGGAGTTTCATATATCTCCTTTATTGGGTGAATTATGAAAAAAATCTATCATAGTAGGTCAGCAAAGTCAAAAAATGTGATAATCAATATGATCATTACAGGTTTGTTTTTCTTTTTTATTATGTTCGTCTTTTGGAATGGTGAGGGCGCAGAAGGCGCCGGTATCAACGAAGACCTTCGCTCAGCGGCCTCACCGTACAGGTACTTATCATGGTAGTGGCTGACGATGGTGAGGGAGGCGTGACAGATAGCGATACCTATAGCTTCACAACAGGGCGGTAAGCATTTTCTATAAGGGCAAATATTATTAATTCATGAGGAGCCTGTTTTCATTAAACCTCATACCATTTGCAGGGTTAAACTCCCCTGTCACCTTTGTTATATCCCTCCTATAATACCTCATTATTTTTCCACATAAACATAGTATAATCAAGAGAAATAATATGATAAAGTATAAAAGATTGTCTTATTAAAGGAGAATGAGCATGTTCAAGTGGAAGAGCCTTATATATGTTGCAATATTGATTGTAGTTGCCGGGGTTATATACTTCTGGAATTACAGGAGAAATATTATTGAAGTGAAGGTCGTTGAAGTTAAAAGGGGTGCAATTGAAAGGACTGTAACCAGTGTATCAAGCGGTACTGTAGAGCCGATGAAAAGGGTGAGGCTGCAGGCATTGCTCCCTTTAAGGATCAAGGAGGTAAATTTTAAAGAAGGCGAGAGGGTTAAAGCCAATGATGTTATTGTAAAACTCGATGACTCAGAAATAAAGATAAAACTCGAACTCCAGGAGGCGGCCTTAACAACAGCGGAATTGAGACTACGTGAGATTGAGGAGAGGTACAGGCTCTCTAAACTGAATTACGATAGAATAAAGAACCTCTTTGAGCAGGGTGTTGTTTCTGAGGGTACATTCGATGAGGTCAAAGGTCAGTTTACAACGACTGAGAAGGAATTCGAGGTCGCAAAGAACGCTATAAATGAGGCGAAACTCAGTAGCAGGCTAACAGGGGAGGAGCTTGAAAAGACCAATATCAGGGCCCCGTTTAACGGCCTTATATCCTTTCTCGATGCAACACCCGGAGAGATTCCACCGTATTCGAGTACTGAACTTGCTTTGCTGTCATCTCAAACTACCTCATCATCCGAGAACAAACCCTTCCTGGAGATAATAGATGATTCTGTACTGAGGGTGAAGGCGCCATTCGATGAAGTAGATGCTACAAAAATTAGGAGGGGTAAGGATGCAAGGATTACCAGTGATACAGTGCCTGATACAATATTTAAAGGGAAAGTTGTATACATCTCCCCTGTTGTATCCAAGACACTCGAGCAGAACCGAACAGTTGATGTAGAGTTTGATATTGAAAATAGTGGTAAAGAGCAGATACCGGTTGGTGCATCAGTAGATGTTGAGATAATCCTTGAGGTTAAGGAAGGTATGATAATAGTCCCAACAAATACTGTAATTGAAAGGGATGGGGCCAGGTTTGTTTATAAGGTTGAGAATAATCTTATAAAAAAGAGGCCAATAAAGATTGGCATCTCAAACTGGGAATATACAGAGATACTCGATGGCTTAAAGGAAGGGGATAGGGTGGTTACATCTCTGGATGTTCAGGGTCTTGAAGATGGTAAAAGGATTAAGATTAGTGATGAAAAATGAACCACTGATATTGCTCGAAGATATTAAAAAGATATATGGTTCCGGCCCTACACAGGTAAATGCACTAAGTGGTGTAAATCTAAAGATAAGGGAAGGGGAATTCATGGCGATACTCGGGCCATCCGGCTCAGGGAAATCAACCCTTATGAATATTATAGGGTGTTTAGACCGCCCGTCAGAGGGGAGATATCTGCTGGACAATATAGATGTCTCAGGCATGAAGGATGATGATCTTGCAAGTATAAGAAATAAGAAGATTGGCTTTGTATTTCAGATGTTCAATCTCCTGCCAAAGCAGTCAGCGCTTGGGAATGTAATGATCCCTCTTCTCTATTCGGGGGTAGATGCAAGGGAGAGGAAAGAAAGGGGCCTTCAGATATTAAGAAAGATGGGACTTGAAGGCCGGTGGCATCATAGGCCCAATGAGCTTTCAGGTGGTGAGTGTCAACGGGTGGCAATTGCCAGGGCCCTTATAAACCGTCCGTCGATAGTACTTGCAGATGAACCTACAGGGAATCTTGATACCAGGACCGGTGAAGAGATCATACTACTTTTTAAACGGCTTAACAAAGACGAAGGGGTTACACTTATTATGGTGACGCACAACCCGGAGATTGCAAATGAGGCCAGCCGGAGGATTTACGTTAAGGATGGGAAGATTGTTGAGGATACTGCACCATGAACTTTATTGAGTTTTTCAGATTGGCATTAGCATCAATCCTTGAAAACAGGCTGCGTTCATTTCTGACCATGCTTGGCATTATTATAGGTGTAGTCTCTGTCATCCTTTTGATCTCTATGACAACAGGCTTTCGTGAGTATCTTGTAAGGCAATTCATGGGAATTGGAACAAATCTGATTATTATTAATCCAGGGAAGACAGAGACAAAGGGTTTGGGACAACCAGGGTTTGAAGGTGTTCAGAAGATGACAACAGGTGACACAATGGCCCTTAGGAGGAATGCCTATGCCTTAGAGTCTGTATCTTCAATTACTGTAGGTACTGCTGATGTACGCTATGTAGACAGGGAGCGGAAGGTTATGGTCATCGGGACTGATGAGGCATTTGTAAAGGTGATTAATATCGGGGTGGACGCCGGGGCCTTTTTTAATGCTGATGATGTTAATGCATCACGCAGGGTCTGTACAATAGGTTATACAGTGAAAAACGAACTCTTTGGCAGCAGGAATCCGCTCGGAGAGATTATAAAGATCGGGGGTGCAGGGTACAGGGTTATCGGGATTATGGAGAAGAAGGGTACATTCATCGGTACGGATGACCTTGATGATGTGGTCTATATTACTGTGTCTGCATCCCAGAGACTGTTTAATACGGATAAGTTGTTCGGATTAAGGGCCAAGGCAAGGAGTGCTGTAATGATAGAAGAGGCAAAAGAACAGATAAGGATTATACTTACCAAGAGGCACAACAATAAAGAAGATTTTACTATACTGACACAGGAGTCCCTGTTATCAAGTCTTAATTCAATATTAAAGGCACTCTCTGTAGTCCTTGCCGGCATTGCCGCGATATCACTTTTAGTCGGAGGGATCGGGATTATGAATATCATGCTGGTTTCTGTGAGAGAGCGGACAAGGGAGATCGGGATAAGGAAGGCGGTTGGTGCAAGGAGGGCAGACATCCTGTTTCAGTTCCTCTTTGAGTCCATGTTGATTAGCCTGATCGGAGGTATAATTGGAATCCTGATTGCGTTTATAGGTGGTATTATAATCTCACAATTTCTCCCTCAGGTTCCCCCGATAATGGAACCATGGGTCATTGCCCTTGCTACAATCTTTTCCGGTAGTGTTGGAATCTTCTTTGGGGTCTACCCGGCATACAAGGCTGCCCAGCAGGACCCGATCCAGGCCCTTAGATACGAGTGAACATTCATGTTGCACGGCAACACAAAGGACAATGAGAATCCCCCCTCACCCACCTTTATTAAAGGGGGGAAGGGGGGATTTTCGAGTGAAACATTCTTGCTATACTCTTATCTCATATTATATATACCGATAATAAATTAATCTGATTAACATTGGGGTCTTTTAATGGTAGCTAAATAATGGTAGATAAGGATGTTTTGTAAACTTACCAACAATTACTCAAAACCCTGCCGTCTGGTGATGATAACAGGTGTCTCGATATTTATTGCAGAGGCGCTTGTTATGTTATTTTTATCATTATTACCTGAATTACCTCCCTTGATAGAGGCAATTGTTGATTCCGTGTCACTCTCTCTATTTGTCTTTCCGGTATTATATTTTTTCCTATTCCGTCCAATGCTGAGGCAAATAAATATTCAGATGAAAACTGAAGAGGAATTAAAAAGGTCAAAATCTGAACTCGAAACAAAAATTAGTGAACTTGTGTTTGCACAAAAGACACTCCATGAATCAGAGGGGCAGTATAAACTCTTATTTGACCAGAATCCTAATCCAATGTGGATCTTTGACCTTGAGACCCTCAACTTTTTATTGGTTAATGATGCAGCTATAAAACATTATGGATACTCAAGAGAAGAGTTCCTCTCAATGACACTTAAAGATATACGTCCAGAGGAGGATATACCACTCCTGCTTGATAGTTTATCAAAGGCACCAATTAATGATTATCTTAATAATTTCCGGGGTACATGGAGACATATAAAAAAGGGCGGGATGATCATCTTTGTTGATATAATTGCTGATGTGCTTGAGTTTAAAGGGAGGAAGGCAGCGATTGTAGTTGTAAAAGATGTGACCAATCGCAAACAGGCAGAGGAAGAATTACAGAAGACCAAAAGTGAACTTGAAGTTCTGGTTGCAGAACGGACAAGGGAATTACAGACTGCCAATATAGAACTACTTGTTCGTACAGAGGTACTTGAACAGAGGAACAGGGAGATTAACCTGCTCAGCGAGATGAATAGCCTTCATCAGGTCTGCAATACAACTGAAGAGGCATACACGGTTATGGCAAAATATTTAGAACAGTTGTTCCCTGAGGACTGTGGAGAATTATTGATTTTAAACACTATAACTAACATGTTAGAACCTGCAATATTCTGGGGTAATATTGATAAGGTATGTAATACGGTTTCTGTTAAAGATTGCTGGGCACTGAGGAGGGGGCAGATGCATATTTACACCAGGGACGGGATTGATCTAAAATGTAAACACAGCAATTCTATAGGGGAAATAAATATCTGTCTTCCGATGATTGCTCAGGGTGAGGCGCTCGGGATAATACACCTGATGGTTCCTTCAGCAGTGTCTGATGATGTCCTGGCCAATAAAAAACAACTCGCATTAAGTCTGGCTGAACAGATAAGTTTATCATTATCAAATATAAGGCTTCGCGAGACGCTTCGTACCATGTCAATACGTGACTCGCTTACAGGTCTTTATAATCGCCTTTACATGGAGGAGTTCTTCAAGCAGGAGATACACAGGGCGTACAGGAAGGGTACATCAATAGGTGTGATTATTATTGATATAGATCATTTTAAAAGGGTCAATGATACACTTGGTCATGATGCCGGAGATATGCTGCTGGCGAAGATTGGCAAGTTTCTGCATAGGAGTATTCGTGAGAGTGATATTGTATGCCGGTTTGGCGGAGAGGAATTTGTAATTATTATGCCGGAGGCGACTGTTGAAGTTGCTGCAGGCCGTGCCCAGGAACTCAGGAAGAGCTTTAAGCTCTCAAACCTTGATTATGAAAGCCTATTACCTGTTGGTGAGATTACCATATCACTTGGGGTATCAGCATTTCCGAGGAATGGTCTTACAGCAGAGGCAATATTCAAGGCCGCTGACGATGCCCTTTATGAGGCTAAGGACAGTGGACGCGACCGTGTCTGTGTTGCTAAGGTCAGGGAAAATAATCCTGCTGTGAATAGTGGTTCATCGATTTAAACAGTTCAAACCGCTTAAACAGATTAAACCGTTTCAGGCAGCAGCCTCTTTTACAGTCTGTGCAATCTTTGTAAACCCTGCAGGGTCATTAACAGCAATATCAGCCAATACCTTACGGTCTAATGTGATCCCGGCCTTTTTAAGGCCATTTATAAACTTACTATAAGATAGACCATGTGGTCTTATCGCAGCATTTATCCTTACTATCCAGAGTCCCCGGAAGCTTCTCTTTTTCTGCCGTCTGTCACGATATGCATAACCGAGTGCTTTGTCCACTGCCTCTGTTGCAGTTCTATAGAGACGGTGTTTACCACCCCAGTATCCTTTTGCGAGTTTTAAAACCTTCTTCCTTCTCCGTCTTGTCTTGGGTCCGCCTTTTGCCCGTGGCATTTTAAATAACCTCCCTAATGATTAGTAAAATTTTTAATTAAGTATTTTAACATTTTAATTCAATTAATTGCAAGTACTAATTAAGGTACTTTAAGAATAGGGTAAAAGGCTTTTAATATTCCTCTCATCTGCCTTGGATAGCATGGCATCCTGCTTCAGGGCCCTTTTCCTGCGTGAGCTTTTCTTTGTAAGCAGGTGATTTCCTCCTGCCCTTGACCTTACGATTTTACCCGTCCCTGTAACCTTAAATCGCTTTGATGCGCCCTTGTGTGTTTTAAGTTTTGTCTTGCTCATTTTCTCTCCCTTCTATGATTATTTCTTCCCCTGAAGTTGCTGTTGGATTTGATACCTTTTTAACCTTCTGTGCCTCTGATTTAGGGCTTATTATCATGATCATACTGTCACCTTCCATCCTCGGGGGAAATTCTATTATCCCTGCATCCTTTACACCCTCAATGAAGACATCCATTATACCCTTTGCTGTTCCTATATAAGCCTTTTCCCTTCCCCTGAATGTAAGAGTGACCTTTGCCTTATTCTTATCCTCTAAAAACCTCCGTACATTACGAACCTTTATCTCCAGATCATGTTTGTCTGTAAAAGGTCTTAACTTGACCTCTTTCAGTTGCATGCTCCGTTGATGTAGTCTTGCGCCATGCTGTTTCTTTGCCTGCTCGTATTTATACTTACCGAAATCCATGATGCGGCAGACAGGGGGTTTTGCTGTTGGGGCTACCTCGACCAGGTCAAGCCCGTATTCCTCAGCCTTTTTTATGGCCTGGAATGTAGGGAGTATCCCGATCTGTTCACCGTCCGGTCCAATTACACGCACCTCTTTGATCCTAATCTCTCTGTTTACTCTAATTCTCGGTTCAGCGATATTCTCTCACCTCCTTCCGAATTGATCAATTATGACAATCATATCCTTTTTGTTAAAGCTTCTTTAATCCTTGCTAATGCAGATGCGAGCGGCATAGTCCCTGTATCGCCTTCCTTCCGCAGCCGAACTGAGACACTCCGGCTTTCTTCCTCTTTACCGCCAATGATAAACATAAATGGCACCTTTTCCATCTGAGCCTCACGGATCTTGTATCCGATCTTTTCATTCCGTGAATCCAGCTCTACTCTCAGACCTTCATTGCGCAGCAAGGAGACTACTTCTTCTGCATACATGGTCTGCTTCTCAGTTATTGGCAGGACCTTTACCTGTACAGGTGATAGCCATAATGGGAATGCACCTGCATAGTGCTCTATTAGTATACCGAAGAACCTCTCCAATGAACCCATTAATGCCCTGTGTATCATAATCGGTTGGTGCTGCAGGCCGTCTTCTCCTGCATAAGTAATGGAAAATCTCTCCGGGAGGTTAAAATCGACCTGGATGGTAGTACACTGCCATGCGCGATCCAGCACATCCTTTATCTTAATGTCTATCTTTGGTCCGTAGAAGACACCTTCTCCAGGGTCAATCTGATATGAAAGCCCTTTTTGCTTAAGGGCATTGCCCAATGCAGATGTTGCCCGTTCCCAGTTTTCAATACTACCTACAAATTTATCAGGTCTTGTTGAAAGATATATGTCGTATTTATCAAACCCGAAAATACTGAGTATGTCAACAGTAAAATCGAGTATAGAAGATATCTCACCCTCAAGTTGATCGGGTCTGCAAAAGATGTGTGCGTCATCCTGTGTGAATCCCCTGACCCTCAGGAGCCCGTGCAGGACACCTGATCTCTCGTATCTGTATACTGTGCCTAACTCAGCCCATCTTATCGGCAAATCACGGTAGCTATGCATCTTAGTCTTGTAAATAGATATATGGAAAGGGCAGTTCATAGGTTTTAACTGGAAGTCCTGGCCTTCAACCTCAATGGGTGAATACATGTTTCCCTGATAGAACTCTGTATGCCCGCTCGTCTTCCAAAGGTCGAGCTTGGCCACATGCGGGGTATAAAGGAGTTTATATTCGTGCCGGAGGT